>CALVKX010000052.1 GCA_944333375.1 uncultured Eubacteriales bacterium | reverse complement strand
AGCGATCGCCTTTTCAGCGTCCTTCTTGGTGAAACCGGTCTTCTTAACGATAGCGGCAGTCAATTCAGCTTTGTTCAAAATGAATTACCTCCTTTGATTTTTCCATGCATGGCATGGAACGCGGGGATTGATTCATGGAAAGCGCGATCTGCCCGGGTTTTTTGCTCAAACCCTTTGCCCGCCTCGCTTTCCTGTGTTCCAGTATACATCCATTTCCGATAAAGTCAAGTCCTCTATGCATTTTCCCGCCTTTTTTATGGCGTTTTCCATGGCACGGAAGCGGGAAATGAACTTATTTGTGGCAGAAAACAGGGCAATGTCGGGATTTTTGCCACTGAGACGGCAGACGTTGACCACGGAAAAGAGAAGATCTCCCAGCTCCATCTCCGGGTCCGTGCCGTCGTGCAGGTTCTGGGCGACCTCGTCGGCCTCCTCGTAGACCTTGGCCAGCGCCTCGGCCGCACCCGCGAAGTCAAAGCCCACCTTGCGCGCCTTGTTTTGCACCTTGCCGGCGCGAAGCAGGGGCGACAGCCCGGTGGACACGTCCTCCATGGCCTGCGCGTGCGTGGTGATGCCGCGCTGGCGGCGCTTGAGCGCCTCCCAGTTGTCCAGCACCTGACCGGCCGTGTCGGCCTTTTCGGTGCCGAAGATATGGGTGTGGCGCTCGATCATCTTGTGGCAGATGGCGGTGGTGACGTCGTGTATGTCGAACTCGCCGTGCTGGCGCGCCACCTCGGCATGGAACACCACCTGCAAAAGCACGTCGCCCAGCTCGTCGTACATGTGGTCGATGTCGCCGTCGCGCACGGCCTGGATGTACTCGTAGCTCTCCTCCAGAAGGCTGGGCAGGAGACTTTCGTGCGTCTGCTCGCGGTCCCAGGGGCAGCCGTCGGGCGCGCGCAGGCGCTGCATCACGTGAACCAGGTCGTCCATGTCGTAGCGCGTGCGCCGCTCCATGGGCACGGGGGGCGCGTAGACGGCCGTGAGGTGATCGTAGGCGCCCTGGCGGTCCAGCTCGTAGAGCGGCACGGAGCGCATGGACAATTCGCCCGTGACCTCATCCCCGGTGAAGAAGGCCAGCGCCGTCTCCTCGGGCAGAAGGTCCATCAGGCGCAGTTTCACGCTCCCGGCGCACTCGCGGCTGTGCATTTCCACCAGCAAAAGCGGCTCCTCGGGCGATACGCGGCTTTGCAAAAACGCCTCCGCCGCGTACAGCCGCACCCCGGAGGGCGCGCCTTCCACCAGCGAAAGGCACCGGGCGGCATGGCTCACGCCGGGCAGGACCTGCACCTGGACCCCGCGCGGCTTGAGGCGCTGGAGCTCGGAGACGGTTTCGTCAAAGGCCGCGTCGCTCACGGCGTAGCACACCGGCCCCTCGCCGAGCAGGCTCAGCAGCCTGACCGCCGCCGCGCGGTTGAAGGTGTCAAAGTCCTCGCACTGGTCATAGAGCGCGTCAAGCGTCTCAAAGGAGACGCCCTCCTTCCTGAGAAACTCCGCCATCGGGTGACGGTCCGTGCGCAGCACCACCCGCTGATTTTCGTGGAGCGCGCGCTCCACGCCGCGGGTCAGGAAGGCTTCCCCGCCGGTGCCCAGGGTTACGATGGTCAGGCGGTCCATGGGCTATTCCTCCTTCTTTTGTGCCCTGTGCCGCTCAAAGCGCTTGAGCAGGGGGGCCAGGTCCTCGCGCGTGAGCGCGCCGGTGATGAGCGCAAAGGCGGCATAGGCGGCGATGCCCAGCATGAGCAGCACCAGCGTCCACAGCCGTCCCGAGGGCAGCCAGCGGATGGCCAAAGCCACCACCGCCCCCATGAGTCCCGCAGCCAGGGCGGGCTTTAGCAGGATGTGGACGAGGTCGAGCTTCATGCCCGTGTATTTGCGCACGTACCACAGGTTGGGCAGCATGCTGATGGTATAGCAGGACAGGGAGGCGATGGGCGCGCCGTAGATGTTGATCTGCGGCATGCCGATGAGGGTATAGTTGAGGATGACCTTCGCCGCCACGCCCGCCATGAGCGTGTACATGGGGATGCGCTGCTTGCGCAGGCCCTGCAAAATGCCGCTGGTGGACTGCACGACGGTAAAGAGCACGATGGTGAGGCTGGAGAGGCTGAGCAGCTCGGCGGTCACGCGCAGGGACTCGGGCGTATCAAAATGGTAGATCAGGCTGAGGATCTGGGAGGACAGGAGGCTCATGCCGATGGAGCAGGGCAGGCCCACCACGAACGACAGCCGCAGCCCCAGCGCGCTCTGACGGCGCATGGTCTTGCCGTCGCCGCGGGCCATGGCGCTGGAGATGGAGGGCACCAGGCTCATGGCGATGGCCACGGCCAGCGCCGTGGGCACGTTGATGAGGGTGATGACATAGCCGGAGTAGCGGCCGTAGAGGCCCAGGGCGGCCGTGCGCTCGATGCCCGCGTCCACCAGGCGGTTGAGCAGCAGGCCGCTGTCGATGAAGGAGGCGATGGGCACGATGCAGGCGCCCAGCGTGATGGGGATGCTCAGCGAAAGCAGCCGCCCCAGCAACGGACGGACCTCAAGGGGCGGCTCGTCCGGGTTTTGGGGCAGGGCCGCGAAGGCGGTGCGCTTTTTGCGGTAGATGATATACATGTACAAAAGCGCCACGCCCTCGGCGATGGAGGTGCCCAGAAGCACGCCCGCCGCCGCGTAGGCCACGGAGATGCGCATGCCGAAATAGGCCAGGGGCAGGGCGACAAAGACCTTGCCGACCTGCTCGATGAGCTGGGAGATGGCGGTGGGCACCATGTTCTGCTGCCCCTGCATGAAGCCGCGCAGGGCCGACATCGTGCACACCAGCAAAAGCGCGGGCGCGATGGCCACAAAGCCCGGCTGGGTGGACGGGTCGCCCGAGCGCACGGCGAGGGAGGGGCTCATGACCACCATGAGCAGCATGGCCACAAACCCAAGGCTGGACAAAAGGCACAGCGCGACGTGGAAGATGCGGCGGGCGTTTCGGGGATCGTCCCGGGCGAGGGTGAAGCTGACCATGCGGCTGATGGCAACCGGAAGGCCTGCCGAAGAGATGGTGAGCAGCATGTTATAGGTGGGGAAAACCAGCTGGTAGGTGCCCATGCCCTCGTCCCCGATGAGCCAGGCCAGCGGGATGCGGTAGAGGGCGCCCACGATTTTGCAGATCAGGCCCACGACGCTGAGAATGGTCATGCCGCTGAGAATGGATTTCTGCGTATTGCTCAAAAACGAGCCTCCGTAACATGTTTTTCGCGGCGGAATATGGAAAAAACCGCGGCATGCCTATTATAAGCGCATTGCCACGGTTTCGCAAGGTTATGATTGCAGGGCGTTACTGCTCCATCTGACGGCCCACGATGCCCGCGGCGGTCTCGGCCACCTTGAGCTCCGCGTCGCCCATTTTGGCGCCCTGCTCCTTGGACAGAAGCAGCACCGCCCCGATGGCCTCGCCGTCGGCGATGATGGGGGAGACGACCTGCGCCGTATAGCCGGTGATGTCCTCCTCGTTGGTCACGGCTACGATCTTGCCGCCCCCCGCACGGTTGATGGCCACGGTCTGGCGGTTGGCGATGGCCGTCTCCAGATCATGGCTGATGGGCTTGTCGGCCAGCTCCTTCTTGCTCACGCCGCTGGCCGCCACCACCTGGTCGCGGTCCACGATGCAGGCGATGTGCCCCATGGAGCGGAAGATGGACTCCGTATAATCCTTGGCAAAGGCCGACATCTCCCCGATGGGGGAATACTTCTTGAGGATGACCTCGCCATCCCGGTCGGTGTAAATCTCCAGAGGGTCGCCGCTGCTGACAACATGGACATCGAAAACCTTGTCCCGTTGATTTCTGGCAGACTGGACGATCTGACAGTCCGGGACGCTTTCCGTGCCCGGTTTCAGAGCGGCGTCCTCTGCCGTGCAGGCGAGCAGGAGCTGATCGATATCGGTTTGGAGCTGGATTTCCAGATGGTCCTCGTAGACCTTGATGTGGTCGATGATGAGCCTGAGGTCGTTTCGCTCGAGCTTTTCCTTGGCGAGGATGTCTGAGAAGACATCCGTGGCGGTTTTCGCCACACGGTTTGCGCGCAGGATGGTGCTGCGCCTGTCGCCAAGCAGCTCGATCTGACGGGTCAGGCCTTCGATCCTGCGCTGGAGGTCGCTTTCCATCTCGTCGTAGGTTTCCTCCAGCAGCGTCTCCTGATCGGGATGCTTCATGATGTCGCGGATGCGCTGGCGCTTGGTGGCCTTGAGCTCCTCGTGCAGGTCGTCCAGCACCGAAGCGAGGTGATCGGCGGATTGCTCGGTTTCGACGACGCTTTCCGGTTCGGCGGCAAGGTCCTGATTCAGCCGCTCGATCATGGAGGCCGAGCTTTCCATTACGCGCCGGACATACAGCTTCATCAGCTTGTCCAGCCGGTCCGCGCGGATGTGGTGGCTGGTGCACCCGGCCGTGCCCCGGCGGTGATAGGCGCCGCAGGTGTAGGCGGGAGCCAGGTCGCTGCGGCTCATGGCAAACATGGGGCTTCCGCAGTCTCCGCATTGAAGGAAGCCGGAGTAGGCGTTGTCGTACTTCTTGACGCCGCGGTAGTGGGAGCGGGAGCGGCGCTGACGCAGGGCGCGCGTGGCGGCAAAGGTGCGGCAGTCGATGATGGGCGGGTGGTGGTTTTCAATCACGATATGTTCGCTTTCGTCCCGCGCCACATCCCGGCCGTTGATCTTGACGCGGGTGGTCTTGCCCTGGCGGAAGGTGCCGATGTAGAAGTCGTTGTCGAGAATGCCCTGCACGGTTACGATCGCCCATGCGCTTTTCATCGCGCGCCTGCTCTCCTCGCCGGCGGCCTCCCTGCGCATCTGTTCGGACATGCGCGGCGTGGGGATGCCTAACTCGGTCAGGGCGTTGGCGATTTTCCTGTACCCCCAGCCGTCGTTGTTATAGTGGTCAAAGATGCGGCGCACGATGTCCGCCTCGCTGGGCACCACCTCAAATTCCTTTCGTTTGTTGATGGTGTAGCCGTAGGGCGCGGCGCAGATCCATTTTCCGTCCACCTGACGCCTGCGGATGACGTTTCGGACCTTCTTGCTGGTATCGGTGACGGGCATTTCGTTGATGAGGAACTGAAACTGGATCTTCAGCCAGTCATCGTCGTTGGGAAAGTCGATGCCGTCGCCGATGGAGATGATGCGCACACCGGCGTCCCGCAGATCCTCCAGCTCCACCAGGCCGCGGCTGTTGCGGCGGGAGAAGCGGGAAAAGTCCTTGACAAGCAGGATGTCAAAGGTATGGTCCATCAGGCCGCGACGCATCTGCTGATAGCCCTCGCGCTGCTCAAAAGTGTAGCCGGAGCGGTCCCGGTCCTCAAAGAAGCTGAGGCGGCTGCCCGGAAAGCGCTGCTTCACAAAGTCGCGGATGATGGCCTTCTGGTTTTCGATGGATACGTTGTCACGGTCCAGCTCATCGTCCACGGAGATGCGGGCATAGCCGGCAATGTCAAAGCCTCCTTCCCGCCTTCCTTCGGATATCATGCGCATCCCTCCCACAGGTGTTGGCCTATTTTCATGTCACAGACCTCATTGTATCTGAGAACAAGCGCCCCCGCAATCCTTGGTGCCAAAACGAGGAAAGGGATTTTTTCCCTGCTCGTGGCGCTTAACGCTCCGAGACGGACACCGCCCTGTCCTTTTCGCGCAGGGATGCAGGCTCCGTCGCTTTTTCTTTGTTGTATCGAAGCAGATCGCGCGTGCACTCAAACAGATCGCAGGAGCCGGACTGAAACACCGCCACGGTGTAGTTTCGCCTCCGATACTCACGGTACAGCGGAGTCAGCCTTGCCTTGACGGCCGGGTCATCCCTTTCGGCGCGGGTCAGCCAGACCTCGACGACTTTCTGCGCATCCCTCACGCTGATTTCCAACGAATCGCCCCCCTGTTCTTCGGTAGTTTCCAGCTTTTGGGCGCGATTTATGCAGCGGGGTGAAGAAAAGCGCAGACCATTGCGATCGTCCGCGGGCTGCCGCACAGCCGGGAGACTGTCGGCCGGGCCGAAGCGTTTGACGGCTGGGGGGATTTGCGCAGCGAAGGAGAACTGGTTTAGGCGCAGGCCATGGGTGGAAAACCATGAGATGTCCGCCCGCTTTTTGCTTTGAAGGGAGCGTCATCACAAACGTTGCGCTTCCCGGATCGGCTTGGCGCGACATGCCCAAAAAGCCCATAACAGGCCCGAAATACAAGCAAGGAGGAAAACGGTATGGATGGCTTTATCGAAACATACCTGCGTCATGCCGTCATACATGCGCAGAGCATGCTGTATGGTCTGCTTTGGACACCCATATCGCCCTGGCATGTTACTTTTTCGCTTCTTGTCAAAAAGGGCCGTTGATTCGCTCAACGGCCCTGGGGCGGGAAACGCTCCTCTGGACTTGCCGATTGTGCTCTTTACGCCTTTTCGAGCACTTCCCCCATCATCTGGTCCACCATGCTCAGCATGCGCGGCAGATGGAAGGGGCCCTTGAAGGTGCTGCCCTTGGTGGAGGGCATGGTGGGCTTGCCGTCGCGGCGCAGGTAGCCGTACCACTCGCCGTATTCCGGGTCGCTGAACACGCGCTTGCAGTAGTCCAGCGTTTTGGTGAACCAGTCGTAATACGCTTCGTTGCCGGTGTCACGGTAGGCCATCATGGAGGCGATGAGGATTTCGTCGTGCGGCCACCACAGCTTCATGTCGTGCTCGTATGCCTCCGGGGGCAGGCCCTTGCAGTCGATGAAGTAGAGAAGTCCGCCGTACTCCCTGTCCCAGCCCGCCTCGATGGCGTCGGTAAACACCGCTTCGGCCATGGCGTGCAGCTCCCGGTCGCCCAGGTAGTTGGCGTATTCCATCAAAAACCAGCTGCACTCGATATCATGGCCCGGATTGACCACGCGGCCCTCGGTCACATCACCCCGGAATTCGCCGTTTGGGCCCACGCTTTCCAGCGTGCAGCGCATGTCCGGCTTGCGGTGGTATTTGAAAATCTCCTCCACGCACTGGCGGGAGCGCTCGTTGTAGAGGGCGGCGTTGTCCGGGTCGGTGCGGCGCAAAACGGAGCTGATGTTGAGGTAGATCATGGGGTTGGCCAGCGCGCGGCCCGGGCGCGTGGCCGGGTCGGTCTTGGGGCCCATGCCCACGGGATCATCCATCAGGCCCTGGTTGAGCTTCCAGATGAGGTCGTAGGCGTCGCGCGCGCGCTGCATGCAGGCCGCATCGCCGGTAAGCGCGGCATATTCGGCGTTTGCGATGGCGTAAAAGCCTTCGGAAAAGCAGTAGCGGCGCTGGCGCAGGGGCTTTCCGTCCGCGGTGACGGTAAAGTACATGCGGTTGCCCTTGTCACGGTTGATGCAGTGCGCCTCCATGAAGGCAAGGCAGCTCCTGGCCAGCTCCAGCCATTCCCGCTTCACGCCGTACACGCCGCAGAGGTAGGAAAACGTCCAGGCGCAGCGGCCCTGCATCCAGACGCTCTTGTCGGTGGAATACACCTTCCCCTCGCGATCCAGGCAGGTGTAGACGCCGCCGTGCTCCCGGTCCCAGCCGTTTTTCACCCAAAAGTCCGCACAGCGTTCCAGCTCCGCCCGCACCCATTCCCGCTGGGCCTCAAAAACCGATCTGTCCATACAGGGTTCCTCCTTTTAGTACTCCTCAAAGCTGTTGAGCCCGGAATATTTGCCGGAGGCAAAATGCGCCTCCATGGCCTTTGCAAAGGCCTCGTAGTCGTGCCGCTCCAGGGCTTCGACGATGGCCTCATGCTTTGCGATGGTGTTGTCCAGATGCTTGCTCTTCTCCTCCCGCTGAAAGTTCTCGTCCACCGACCAGATGGCCTCCAGCAGGGAGTTGAGGACGCTGTTGTTGAGGTGCCGGAACAGCGTCATGTGAAAGACCTTGTCGTCGGCGTGAAAAAAGATGCGCTGCTGCCACTTGGCCTTGATGGCCTCCAGGCTTTCGCGGATGTTGCGGATATCCTCGCTGGTCAGGGCGAGATAGGCCTGGCGCATGTAGCTGAGCTCAATGGCCTTGCGGATCATCAGCATTTCGTGGATGGGCTTGCGCTCCTCGCCCACGGTGAAGAACAGCACATTTTGAAAGATGAAATCCAGGTTGAATTCCTTCACCACCGTGCCGCGCCCGGGGCAGGACTGGATCATGCCCATCAGCTCCATGCTTTTGATGGCTTCCCGAAGCACGTTGCGGCTGACGCCCAGCATCTGGCACATGGCCTGCTCCGTGGGGAGCGAATCGCCGGCCTTGAGCTCGTGGGTGATGATATAGCTGCGAATCTCGCGAAATGTCTGGATGTAAAGCTTCTCCTCTTTCAAGTTCCTCATGGGCGCGTCCTTTCAGGATGGAGGTGTACGTCCTCAATGTCCCTTGAATTGTACAGCATTGCCTTTGCCTTTGTCAATCGCCATCCGTCAATCCGAAAAGCGAATGATGTATACAATTCCAACAATTTTCGGTCAAATAAAAATGAAGAAACACACAAAAAGCAGTTGACAACAAATGTAGTTTGTAGTACATTTAACACGTACTTCCGAAACGCGAAATTTCGCCGAGGAAGATGTGACCGTTTCCAAAAAAATATGGCAAGGAGGAACCTATCCATGAAAAAGCTGTTCGCGCTGCTTCTGTGCCTCATGATGGTGCTGCCCATGGCTTCCCTGGCGGAAGAGAAGGTGGACATCACCCTGTGGACCTACCCCATCGGCAACTGGACCAACGCCGAGACGGTGGACGCCATCATCGCCAACTTCAACGCCGTGCATCCCAACATCAGCGTAACGGTTCAGTACCTTGACTATCAGTCGGGCGACGACCAGGTGACCAGCGCCATCGAGGCCGGCACCACCCCCGACATCATCATGGAAGGCCCCGAGCGCCTGGTGACCAACTGGGGCGCCGCCGGCAAGATGCTGGACCTGAGCGACCTGTGGACCGAGGAGGCCCTGGCGGACATCAGCGCCACCAGCGAGGCCGTCGTGGCCGCCTGCAAGGGCGTGGACGGCAAGTACTACGAGTACCCGCTGTGCATGACCACGCACTGCATGGTCATCGACCGCGCCGCCTTTGAGGCCGCGGACGCGCTTCAGTACCTGGACGAGGAAACCCGCACCTGGACCACCGACGGCTTTGTGAGCGCCCTTCGCGCGCTGACCGAGGCCGGCTTCTATCCCACCGGCATCGTCTACTGCGGCGGCCAGGGCGGCGACCAGGGCACCCGCGCGCTCGTCAACAACCTCTACTCCGGCCAGTTCACCAACGCCGACCACACCGCCTACACCGCTGACAGCGAAGAAAACATCAAGGGCCTCCAGCTGCTGGTGGACCTGGTCAACGAGGGCGTTCTGACCGCCGATCCCTCCATCGTGGCGGGCGACGAGATCGCGCTGTTCTGCAACGGCACCGCCAAGATGAGCTTCTGCTGGAACGCCTCCGCGGCCGTGAGCAACAAGGCGTCCCTGGCCGAGGGCATCGATCCCCTGCCCATGGCCTTCCCCTCCGACGACGGCGTGCCTGAGCTGTGCGGCGGCATCTGGGGCTTCGGCATCTTCGACAACGGCGACGAGGCCAAGGCCGCTGCCGCCAAGGAATTCATCAAGTTCGTCTGCGACGACGCCGAGCAGGGTCCCCAGAGCGTGTATGCCACGGGCTTCTTCCCGGTGCGCGCCTCCTTCGGCGACATCTACACCGGCACCGACAAGGCCGAGAACGCCGAGTTCGCCATCTTCATGCCCTACCTGGGCGACTACTACAACGTGACGCCCGGCTGGAACACCCAGCGCACCGAATGGTGGAACATGCTGCAGCGCATCTTTGCGGGCGGCGATGTGGCGACCGAGGCGGGCGTGTACGTGACCAACTCCAACGCAAGCATTACCCAGTAAGCGCGCGCACTTTGCCATGGCGCTCCCCCGTCCCCAAAGGAAGGGGGAGCGCCATGCTGTCAATGAGGGGGAAATTGGATGCAA
This sequence comes from uncultured Eubacteriales bacterium, assembly GCA_944333375.1. Next base: position 1,428 of record CALVKX010000052.1, on the reverse strand, counting down.
AAAACGATCAACATTTCCCGCGAGCTGAGGGCCACGCGCCGCCGCGAGAACGTTGCGGGCTACCTGTTCATGGCGCCCAGCCTGCTGTTTTTCCTGGGGTTTGTCATCTTCCCGATGGGCATGTGTCTGGTGACCAGCACGTTCAACTACACCATGACCGACTTCAGCTTCATCGGGCTTCAAAACTTCGCCGAGCTCTTCTCGGACGCCATCTTTGGAAAGTCCCTCGTCAACACCGTCATCATCGTGCTCACCAGCGTGCCCACCGTATGCTTCTTCTCGCTGTGGGTGGCGTCGGTCATCTACAAGCTCCGGGACGTGTACACCTCGTTTTACCGCTGCGTGTTCTACCTGCCCGTCGTCACCGGCTCGGTGGCCGTGACGGTGGTGTGGAAGTGGATGTTCAACCCCTACTACGGCCTGCTCAACTACGTCTTTAAGGAGCTGGGCATCCTCTCGCGCAACCTCAACTGGCTGGGCTCGCCCGACACGGCGCTGTGGTGCATCATCCTGATTCTCTTCACCACGTCCATCGGCCAGCCCATCGTGCTCTACGTCTCGGCGCTGAGCAACGTGGACCACTCGCTGGTGGAGGCCGCCGAGGTGGACGGCGCGACCAACATGCAGGTGTTCTGGCGCATCAAATGGCCGCAGATCATGCCCACCACGCTCTACATTTTGGTCATCACCACCATCAACAGCTTCCAGTGCTTCGCGCTGATTCAGCTGCTGACCTCGGGCGGCCCCAACTACGCGACCAGCACCATCATGTACTACATCTACTACGAAGCCTTCAAGCTGCAGCGCTATGGCTATGGCAGCGCCATGGGTGTGATTCTGGCCATCATCATCGCGATTTTCAGCGCGCTGCAGTTCCGCCTGGCCAAGAGCGATCAGTAAGGGAGGAAGCACAATGGATCATAGCGTTCAAAAAACCACTCCCTACAGGATCGTCAGCATCCTCCTGCTGATCGTGCTGGCCGTGCTCATGATCTTCCCGCTGTACTGGATCATCACCGGGTCCTTCAAGGACGCGCGCACCATCAACAGCGCCACGCCGGTGTGGTTCCCCGTAAACCCCACGCCGGACAACTATGCGCGCCTGTTTGAGCGCCCGGCCGGCATCTGGATGTTCAACACCGTGTTCATGTGCGTCATGAGCATGCTTCTGACCTGCGGCGCGGCCGCGATGGGCGGGTATGCGCTGGCCAAGAAGCGCTTCACGGGCCGGGTGGTGCTCTTCAGCGTCTTTGTGTGCGCCATGGCGCTTCCCAAACAGGTGATTCTGATCCCGCTGCTCAAGGAAATGGCGTTTCTCCGCCTGCACAACACCCTCTGGGCGGTCATCTTCCCCACGGTGGGCTGGCCCTTCGGCGTGTTCCTGATGAAGCAGTTTTCCGAAAACATCCCCGGCGAAATGCTGGAGGC
>CALVKX010000051.1 GCA_944333375.1 uncultured Eubacteriales bacterium | reverse complement strand
TTGCGCCCCTGGGCGCAAACATTTCTTAAGCATTTGGCGGAAAAGGCCGCCGTGGGCGGACTTTTTCGACAAGCTGAAGCCCGGACGGTTTCCCGTCCGGGCTTTGAAACGGCGGTCATCGAAAGCTCGAAGCCTCTCGGTAGCGCCTGCGCTTGAGGAGAAACGGCGCAATGTTCAACATCTTCTTCATCCATCTCACATCCTGACCGTGATGCAAACCGCATCCGGCTGGCACTTTTCAATCAAAAGCGCCTTTGCGCCTTTCCCGGCCGTTTGCCTGACCTCCGTTTCACCCATAGCTTGCCCCGGCGGAAGAGAAGTATTCCGCTTTTTTTCTGCGCGCAAAGGGTGGGAAAGGCAGGAAAGCGGAAACGCGATCCAGAAATTTAACAGACTAGGCTTTATGATGGAGGGCGGCACATGGGGTTCCTGGAGGAAACGAGAACGGACACGGAGAGCTACCGCCAGGGGATGGAGCTGTTTCGCAGGGGGAACGTACAGCCCGGGATCTCCGGGACGGACGCGCTGTGCTACGATGTCGGCCCGGCGGCGCAGCGGGTGAGCCTGCTTGCCTCGGGGGAGGCGAGGTGCACCTGCGGCGCGCGGGAGCAGCCCTGCGCCCATATCGTGGCCGCGACGCTGGCGGCGCAGGCGGACGGGCGGCTGAGGCGGTTTTGCCAGGAGAGCGAATTGCGCCTGGGCGAGAAGATGCTGGGCGTGCTCGGCCGCGCCATGCCCGGCGGAGAGAGCGTCCGCCTCACGCCCGCGCTGCGCCTCTATGAGGACGGGCGGGCGGCGCTGGGCCTGAGCGTGGGGCAGGAGCGGCTCTATGCGGTGAGGAACGTCGCTGATTTGCTGACGTGCTTTGCGCTGGGCGCGCCGCTTGCGCTTTCGGGGAAATTCACCTACCGCCCGTCCGTGATGCGCTTCTCGCGCGAGGACGAGCGGCTGCTGACGCTATTGATGAACCACATTCCGCTCAGGGCGGAGACGCTGCGCCAGTGGGAGGAGGGCGGCGCGCCGGCCGGGGAGCGGACGCAGGGCCCCCAGAGCGACGGGCGCTTCGTCATCATGACGGGAGCGCTCTTGCACGGGGTGCTTCGGTATTTTGAAACGCATCCCTTCGTGCTGCTGCGCGGGGAGGAGAAAAGCGCGCAAAGCGGCATCCGCACCATGGAACTGCCGCTGTGCTTCTCCGTGGCGCTCACGCCCACGGACCTGACCGTGCAGGCCGAGGGCGTGGAGAGCCTGCGCCTGGTCAGCCCAGACGCGCGCTACGTGCTCTGGGAGGGGCGCGTGGCGCACCTGCACAGCGCGCAGGCGCGGGTATGCAGGCTTCTGTGCCAGGAGGGCCGGCGCTTCCGCTATCCCGCCCGGGAGGCGGAGGAAACGCTGGCCACGCTCCTGCCGGCGCTGTCCACGGTAGGAACCGTGGCGCCCTCGCCGGAGCTGGCCGCCCGGCTGCTGACCGCGCCCCTGAAGGCCTGCGCATATCTGGACCTCATCGGCGGCAACGTCGAGGCGCGCGTGGCGTTCCATTACGGGGACATGGTCATCGACCCCTTCGCTTCGTCACGCGGCGAGAAGCCCGTGCAGCCGCAGGACGGACGGATGCTGCTGCGCGACGGGCGCGCCGAGGGCGCGCTTTTGGACTTTTTCTCGGACGCGGGCTTCGTGGTTCGCGGCGGGCATATCGTGCTGCGGCGCGCAAAGGAGATCCTGGCGTTCTGCACCCAGGGGGTAGGGGAGCTGGGCAAGCTGTGCGAGGTGTATGCCTCCACGGCGTTTGAAAAGGTCAAGCCGCGCCGCTTCTCGGCCAGGGCTTCCTTCCATATGCGTGGCGGCCGGCTGGTGTTTGTGCTGCTGGAGGAGGGCCGGCCCGTGCCCGAGCTGCTGCCGGTCATGCGCGCCATCGCGCAGCGCCAGCAGTATGTGCGCCTCAAGACGGGCGAGTTCCTGGACGTGCGCGACATGAGCGCGCTGGCGCCGGTGGTGCAGGAATTGCTGGACGCGGCCGCGCTGGACGATCCCGCCGCGGATGACAGCGCGCGGGAGCTGAGCTTCGGCGCGTACCGCTCGGCCTACATGGTCAGCATGCTGCGCATGGCCGGGGCCGAGGTGGAGGCCGACGGCAGCGTGGAAAGCGCCATCGGGGCATTGGGTGCGGATGGTCAGGAGGGCCTGAGCTACGTCCCCGGGCGGCTGAGGCGAAAGCTCACCCCCTATCAGCAGCGCGGCTGCGCCTGGCTGCTGTCGCTGTATGAGGCGCGCATGGGAGGCATCCTGGCCGACGAGATGGGACTGGGCAAGACCGTGCAGGTGATCGCGGCGCTCTCGGCGGCCAGGCGGCGCGACGGCGTGATGAAAAGCATGATCGTCACGCCCACCTCCCTGACCTATCACTGGCTGGCCGAGTTCAAGCGCTTTGACGAGAGCATGGTGGTGCGCGTGGTCGCCGGCCCCCGGGAGGAGCGGCGCCGTGCGATCGAGGAAATCAAACAGGACCCGTCGGTGGACGTGATCCTCACCAGCTATCCGCTGCTGCGGCGGGACATCGGCTGCCTGCGCGACATCCCCCTGCGCTTTGCCGTGCTGGACGAGGCGCAGAGCGTCAAAAACGCGCAGAGCCAGGGGGCCGTGGCGGCCAAGGAGCTGGACGCGCAGGTGCGCGTGGCGCTCACCGGCACGCCGATGGAAAACCACACCGGGGAGCTGTGGAGCATCTTTGACTTCGCCCTGCCGGGCTATCTGGGGACGCAGGCGGCGTTTCTGAGGCGCTACGGCGGCGGGGAGCGCGCCGAGGAGCTGCGCGAGCGCATCCGGCCCTTTTTGATGCGAAGGCTTAAAAGCGAGGCGCTCGCCGGCCTGCCGCAGAAGCACGAGCAGTACCTCTACGCCGCCATGGCGCCCGAGCAGGCCCGCGTCTATGACGGGCTGATGCAGACGCTGCGCGAGCACGTGGGGCAGGCGCTGGCCGAGGGCTCGCTGCCGCGCGCGCGCATGCAGGTGCTCAGCATTTTGCTCAAGCTTCGGCAGGTCTGCTGCCATCCGCGCCTCTTCCTGCCCGATTACGACGGCGAGAGCGGAAAGATGGAGCTGCTGGTGCAGCTCGTGCACAACGCCATCGACGCCAAGCGGCGCATGCTGATCTTCTCCCAGTTTGTAGGAATGTTGCAGATGATCCGCAAGCGCCTGGGCCGCGAGGGCGTGCAGACGCTCTACCTTGACGGCCAGACGCGGCCGGACAAGCGCCAGGAGCTGTGCGACCGCTTCAACGGCGGCGAGGGGCGCGTGTTCCTGATCTCCCTGAAGGCCGGCGGGACGGGGCTGAACCTGACCGGCGCGGACTTGGTCATCCATTATGACCCGTGGTGGAACCCGGCCGCCGAGGACCAGGCCACCGACCGCGCCCACCGCATCGGCCAGACGCGCGACGTGGACGTGGTCAAGCTCATCACCCAGGGCACGATCGAGGAGAAGGTGACGGATCTGAGCAAGCGCAAGCGGGCGGTGTTCGACCGTGTGGTGATGGCGGGCGAGACGGAGCTCAGAAGCCTGACGGAGGAGGACATCCGGGCGCTCTTCTTCACATAAAAACAGCCGGGGGCGGGATGCCCCCGGCGCGGGATCAGGCCTGGGCGGTGCGGGAGGCGGCGCCGTGGGTTTTGAGCCAGCGCACCGTGTCCCTGACGGTCAGGCGCAAATCGCGCGGGCAGTAATGGAGCTCCGAGGTGGCCTTGTCATGCGAAAAGCGGTCGTTGCCGCCCAGGGCGTGGAGCGAATAGGCCGTGTACAGCGGCCTGCGCCCCCTCAGGCGCGCCGCGGCGGAGAGGAGCGGCGCGGCGGCGCGGGCCAGCCACAGCGGCAGCACCGGCAGCCGGCGCCCGCCGGAGCAGCGGCGCACCATATCCAGCATGTCGCGGATCTCGTAGTGGCGGTTGCTGAGGATGTAACATTCGCCCTTTTTTCCCTCAAGCGCCGCCGACAGGCAGCCCGCGGCCACGTCCCGCACGTCCACCATGTCGTAGCCGCCGCGCACGCAGGCGGGAAGCCGGCCCTCCATGTAGTCGCGGATCACCTGCACCAGATGATTGCCCGCGCTGTCATAGGGCCCCAGGATGCCCGAGGGGTGCACCACCACCGCGTCCAGGCCCGAGCGCGCGGCGTCCAGCACGAGCTGGGTGGCCTCGGCCTTGGTCTTGGCGTAGCTGCCCACCACCTGGTCCGCGGAAAAGGCGCTTACCTCGCACTGCACGCCGCCCTCCGCGTCCTCGGGGATGGCGTGGACGGAGCTGACGTACACCAGCCGGCGCACGCCGCGGCGGCGGCAGAGAGTCACGATGTTGCGCGTGCCCTCGACGTTGACGCGCCTGAGCTCCTCATAAGGGCGATCCCCGATGTCGATCAGCCCCGCGGTATGGATCACGAGTGTGCGCGCGGGGTCGGTTCCCTCAAACAGCGCCTCCAGCGTTTCGGGGCGGGTGACGTCGCCTTGAAAATAACGCACGTTTTTTCCGCCGCGCCGCGCCTCGCCCGGCAGCACGAGCCCGCGGACCTCCCCGTCGGCCTCCTCAAGCAGCCGCACGAGGGTGCCGCCCAGATGCCCCGCCGCTCCCGTGATGATCCAGGTCAACATGTCACACACCCCTCTTTAAAAACATACAGGACTGTTGATTATCTTCTCTGCCTGCATTATAATGCGGACATCGGACGGAAACAACCGTCAGATCGGCGCCGTTTGCACGGTTTTTGAACACGGAGGGCCGAAAGTGTCCGGCGGAGGTGTAACAAATGGCCAGGGACTATCGCGTGCGCGTGACCCAGAAGCTGATCCGGGAAGCGTTTACGGGCCTGCTCAAGCAAAAGCCCATCCAGAGCATCTCCATCAAGGAGCTGTGCGAGCTGGCGGGGATCAACCGGGGGACGTTTTACGCGCATTATCGGGACATCTACGATCTGAGGGAGAAGATCGAGGACGAGATGTACCGCGACGTGCTCGATGCGCTCAAGCCCCTGCTGGACGAGGGCGCGGGGGCGACGCAGCTTGAAATCACCACGGGGGTGTTCCAGTGGATGCGCGACAACCGCGACATGTGCGAGGTGATTTTGGGCGAATACGGCGACCGTCGCTTCCTGTGGAAGATGCTGGAGGTGGGGCGCATGGTCTGCGAGGAGAGCTACCGGCGGATGTTTGAGAAGGCGTCCCAGGAGCGCATCGCGTGGTTCTACGCCTACACCAGCTGGGGTTGTATCGGGCTGCTGCGCCGGTGGTTGCGCGAGGGCATGGAAACGCCCGCGAGCGAGGTCGCGGGCATCGCCGAGAGGCTGATCGGGCAGGGCATGGGCTTTCTGAGCGAGGAATCCGACTAGAAAAACAGGCCCTTGCGCTTTACGCCGATGGCCTGCACAGGGCACATCTCCTGGCAGCAGAAGCAGGCGATGCAGCCCCTGGAGGTCATGACGGCCTTGTGATTGACGACCTTAATCAGGTGCATGGGACAGGACTCGGCGCAGCGGCCGCAGCCCACGCACTGCCCGGCGTCCACTTGGGGGAGCGCCCGGCCGCGGCCGAAGAAGCGGTGGAACAGCCCGTTGGCCGACAGGGCGCGCTCGCGGCCCAAAATGGCGTCGGGCAGGCGAAAGGGCGGGTCGGCGGGCTGGAGGGGATCGCCCGTCAGGACGGCGTCCCCCTCCGTCAGCCCGCGCTCGCGCGCCGCGCGCACGGTGGGCGCCATGCCGCCTGGAAGCCCCATGAGCCGCGCGGCCTGCTCGTCCAGCGCGTAGGGGGAGCGGGAGCACAGCGTCATGCCCATGTGCCGCACCTCCCCGCCGCCGGGGCCGTTGCCTTCGACGCAGTCGATGGCGTCCAGCAGCGTCACCTGGGGCGCGACGGCCTGAGCCAGGTCGAGGAGCATGTCGCAAAAGCCCGCGAGCGTGGGCCTGAGGCAGTGCCATTCCGGCTTTTTGAGGCCGGGGATGCAGCCGAAGAGGTTCTTGACCCCCGCGGTCATCACGGTCAGGCCGTGGGTCTTGAGCTTGGGGCAGTTGATGATGTAGTCGGCCTCCAGCACGGGCGTCAGGAGCGAAAAGGCGCCGCGCCTGCCGCTGGAGACATCCGTGTTCAGGTGCAAAAGCCCCTCCAGGGGTTTCAGGCCGCACGCGCCGTAGAGGCGGTTCAGCGCCGCCGCGGTGTATGCGCCGCCGGGGCTGTCGGCCAGGGTGATGCGCTCGATGCCGTGCGCGCGCAGCCAGCGCGCCACGGCGGCGAGCACCTCCGGGTGGGTGGTCACGGCCAGCGCCGGGTCGCGCGCCGCCAGCAGGTTGGGCTTGAGCAGCACGCGCATGCCCGGCCGGAGATCGCGCGCGACCTCCAGCGCCTCGAAATGCGCGGCCACGGCGCGGTCCAGCAGCGCCGGGTCATAGCGGTCCGCGGCCCGGACGGATACGATGGGCATAGGAAGCCTCCTTTTGCGGCAGGGTATCAGGCCTCGCCCCGGAGAATCTCCTCCAGGCGCAGCAGCGCGCCCTCGGCGCAGCCGTCCTGGGACAGGCGGCCCTGCTTGATGCGGTATTCGTAATCCATGAGAAAATCATATGCCTTTCGCAGGCGCGTTCGCTCGAAGCGGCGCGCCTGCTGCTGCGTGCGCGCCACCGCGAAGGGCGGGATGCCCAGCAGCTGCGCCTGGGCCGCCTGGGGCGCGCGCTCGTCCAGAAGGCAGCGCATGTGGTAGAGGATGCGGTACTGCCGTAGCAGCATGGAGAGAACCCCCATGCGGTCCTCGCCCGAGCGCAGCATGTCCTCAAGGAGCCTGAAGGCCGCGGCGTTGTCGCCCGCCACCTGCGCATCCACCATCTGAAACACCGTGCACTCCGCCGAACGGGTACAGATGAGGTCGATGTCCTCCGCCGTGACCTCCTCGCGCTCGCCCAGAAAGGCGCGGAGCTTGTCCATCTCCTGGCGCAGCAGCGCCGCGTCGCGGCCCACGGTGAAGACCAGGCGCGCGGCCGTCTCCCCGTCCAGGCGCTTGCCCATGCGCCGCATGGCCCGGGCGGCCCAGGCGGCGCACTCCGCGTCGCTCATGGGGGAGAAGTCCACGATGGCGTTTTGCTTCTTGAGAAAGGCGTAGAGCTTCTTGCGGCCGTCGGCCCTGCCCTTGACGTAGAACACGACGCAGGCCGTGGGGGGGATGCGCCCGGCGTAGTCCGTGAAGGCGGCGGCCCGGTCCGCGTCCTCGGCCTTGCGGCCCGCGGTCAGGAGCGAGCAGTCCCGCACCACCACCACGCGCCTTTCCGCCATGAAGGGAAGCGTCTCGGCGGCGGCGATGAGCTCGTCCGGGCCGGGGTCGGCAAGCTCCGTGAGGTTCATCTGCTCAAGCCCCTCGGGGAGCAGGCGCGCGCACAGACTCTTGAGGGCCTGCTGCTTGATGTACTCCTCCGCGCCCTCAAACAGATAGCAGCCCGCGACCTGTCCGGCCTTGAGCGAATCGAAAAAGGCGGTATGATTCACGGTTCTTCCCTCGCTTTATAGGGTGTGGCGCACAGCGTTTCGCCGCGCAGGGTCAGCGTCACGTCGCCCGAGGCGTCGGTGCGCAGGATCTCGGCGCCGCTTTGGCGCAGGCGCGCAAGCGTCTCCTCCGAGGGCAGGGCGCTGTTTGAGCCCGAGCAGCTCACCAGCGCGATGCGCGGGGAAACGGCGGCGAGAAAGGCTTCGCCCGTGCTGTGGGCGCTTCCGTGGTGCGCGACCTTGAGCACGTCCGCGGGCACGGCGGCGTAGCGCTCGTAGACGCCGGTGAGGTCGCTGGCGCTGAGGATGCGGTAGGGGCCGAAGGAGACGGCCAGGACCAGGGGCAGGTCGTTTGCGTCCTGGCCGGTGCGCGCGTGCTCCCGCACGGGCCAGAGGACATCGACGCTCACGGCATCATAGCCAAGCGCGTCCCCGCAGGCCAGCTCCTCCACGGGCACGCCCTCGCTGCGCAGGCGCGAGAGCAGGGCCAGCGCCTCCGCGTCCGCCTGCTGGGCCGCGGCGTTGAGAGGAATGTAGGCCTGACGGATGCGGATGCCGGCGTCCAGCAGGTCCGCGACGCCGCCGATGTGATCCATGTGCAGATGGGTGATGAACAGCGCGTCCACGTCCCGGCCCTCGGCCAGCAAATAGTCCAGGGCAGGCTGGCCGTCGCTGCCCGCGTCGATGAGCAGGGTCTGCGCGCCGTCCATGACCAGGGCAGCATCGGCCTGCCCCACATCGAGCTGGATGTAGCGAAGCGCCGCCGGGCGGGAGAGGTACGACCCACCCAGTGCGATGAGGACTGTGAGCGCCGCGGCGGCGGCCCTGCGGCGCGGGGAGCCGGGGATGCGGCCCACCAGCAGGGCGCAGGCGACGGCCAGCGCCACGCCCCACAGCAGGGGCGGGGAGGCCGCGCGCACCGAGGCGCCCGGGAGCCCCGAGAGCAGGGAGACCAGCCACATCAGCAGCTCCGACAGCCGCGCCGCCGTCCAGCCCAGCGCCTGCCCCAGCACCGGCACGGGGGAGCACAGCAGCGTCACAAAGCTCAGCGGCGTGAGCAGAGCGCCCGCCAGGGGCACCACGAGGAGGTTGATGAACACGCCATAGAGCGGAAGCTGGTGAAAATACGCGGCCGTGGGCAGGAGCACGCCGAGCTGCGCCGCCAGGGAGAGAAACAGCAACGAGAGGATTTTGCGGCCCGTGCGATTGCCAAGCCGCGCGCCCAGGCGCTCCAGCGGCGGCATGAGCAGCGAGATCCCCAGCATGGCCGAGAAGCTCAGCACAAATCCCGCGGCCCAGGCCTGCAGCGGGTCCGTCGCCAGGACGAACAGCATGGCCGCGGCCAGCGTCGTCAGCCGGTCCGGCCTGCGGGACAGGAGGCGGGAGAGGAGCGAGAGCAGCAGCATGACCGCCGCGCGGACCGAGGCGGCCGAGAAGCCCGTGAGCGCGCAGTAGCCGCCCAGAAACGCGCCAAGCGCCACAAGCCTGAGCCCGCGCCTGAGGCGCAGGCGCTCCAGCACGCGAAGCACGAGCCCGCCCAACAGCCCCACGTGCAGGCCCGAGACGCTCATCACATGCGCCACGCCCAGCCTTTCAAACGCATCGCGCTCCTCCTGGCTCAATCCGTCGCGCTCGCCCAGCAGCAGCGCGACCGCCACGCGGGCGCTCGGCCCCATCACGCCCTCCAGCGCGCGGGTGAACGCCTGCCTGACGCGGTAGGCGCCGTCGCGCACGGGCGCCGTGGCGGGCGTGTTGAGCACCTCGGGCTCGTCGTAGGAGATGACGCCGAAGGACAGGCCGCTTTGGCGAAGCCACAGGGCAAAGTCCATGTGCGGCCACCCGGAGCTGCGCTCGGGGAGATAGACGTTGCCCGTCAGGCGCACCTGCGCGCCGTCAAAGAGCGCGGGCGACGCGCCGCCGTACACGGAGCAGTAGGCCCGCCCCTGCGCGGGCTCGCCATCGAGCGTTATGTCCGAAAGCACGAAGGTCACGCGCCCGTCCCTGCGAACGTCCGCGCCGCCGCAGACATATCCCGCCACCGCATACCGGCCGGGCGTGGGCTGGGGCGTTTCAAAGGCCGCCTGGGCACGAAGCGCGCCCAGGGCAAAGAAGCACAGCGCGAGCGCGAGCCCCGCGCCCGCGCCCAGCCGGCGCAGGATCAGCCCCAGCAGGACCGCCAGCCCCGCCAGCGCCCACAGCCAGGGGCCGGGCGTCACCTCAAAGGCGCAAAGACAGCCTGCCAGAAACGAAAGAGAGACCATAAGAAGCACGCCGTTGCGCTCCGGGACCACCTGCAAAATCAGGCGGTCCCGGATGCGCCGCATGCGGCTTCACCTCCGCGTTCAGGGCTTCTCCAGCAGGCATACCGCGTGCGCGCTGATGCCCAGCTCCTCGCCCTCAAAGCCCAGTTGCTCGGTCGTGGTGGCCTTCACGCTGACGCGCCCGTCCTCCACGCCCATGGCCCGGGCCAGGCAGGCGCGCATTTGGTCGATGTAGGGGCGCAGCTTCGGGCGCTGGGCCACGATGGTCACGTCCGCGTTGCCAAGGGCATAGCCCTCGCGGCGAAGCAGGGCGCATACCTCCCTGAGCAGCCCGATGGAGTCGGCGCCGCGGTAGCGCTCGTCGGTGTCGGGAAAGAGCTTGCCGATATCGCCCAGCGCGGCCGCGCCCAGCAGCGCATCCATGAGGGCGTGGGTGGCCACGTCGGCGTCGCTGTGGCCCAGCAGGCCCAGCGTATGCGGCACCTCGACCCCGCAGAGGATGAGCCTGCGGCCCTCCACCAGGCGGTGCACGTCCATGCCGTGTCCGATGCGGATCATCCCATCAGCTCCTTTTCGGCCCGCGCGGCCAGAATCAGCTCCGCGAGCATGAGGTCGGTCGGGGTGGTGAGCTTGAGGTTTTCCCGGCTGCCCTCGCACAGGTAGACCGGCAATCCCGCGTGCTCCAGCAGCGAAGCGTCATCCGTACCCAGAAAGCCGTCCCGGCGCGCGGCGTCGTGCGCCTGACGGATCAGCTCCACCCGGAACGCCTGCGGCGTCTGCATGGCGTAGAGCGAGGCGCGCTCCGGCGTCTCCAGCACCCGCCCGTCGGGCGAGGCGCGCTTGATGGTATCGCTCACGGGCACGGACGCGATGCCCGAGCCGCGCTTCTCCACCGATTCGATGGCGCGGCGGATGACGTCCTCGGTGACAAGGGCGCGCGCACCGTCGTGGATGAGCACGCACCCGGCGTCGTCCGGCAGGGCCTCCAGGCCGCAGCGCACCGAGTCCTGGCGCTCCGCGCCGCCGGGCACCACGCGCAGCACGAAGCGGTCCAGCCCGCAGCGGGCGATGATCTGGCGCATTTCCTCCAGCTCGGCGGCCGCGGCCACCACCACCGCGCCCGCGCACAGCGACGTGAACGGCGCGATGGCTCGCGCGATGACGGGGACGCCCCGAAGCGGCAGAAAGACCTTGTTGCGGTCCGCCTCCATGCGCCGGCCGCTGCCCCCGCCCAAGATGACGGCGTAACTCTTCACGTTATTCCTCCCCGCGCTCCATGCGCGTCTGCGCGTCCTCCTCAAGTACCTCGTACATGTCCTGCGCGCCTTCCTTGCGCACGGTTTCCCTGACGCTGAGGATGCGGTAGCGGCCCACGCGGCTGCCGAAGCGGATCTCCAGCACGTCGCCCTCGCGCACCTCCGCGCCGGGCTTGGCCACCTTGCCGTTGAGCGATACGCGCCCGCCCGAGCAGGCCTCGTTGGCCACGGTGCGGCGCTTGATGATGCGCGATACCTTCAGATATTTGTCCAATCGCATGATGGGATCTGCTCCTTTCAGGCGGTCACGACCGCTTCGATCAGGCGCAGGGCGTTTTCCACGCCCTTGCGATGGCTGCGCTCGTAGCCGTGGGAGGCG
>CALVKX010000050.1 GCA_944333375.1 uncultured Eubacteriales bacterium | reverse complement strand
ACGCGGTTTTTGTACTCCTGGTACTTACCGTCCAGCAGGTTGAAGGTGACGCCCTTCTCGCTGGCGCCCAGCTCGGCGAACATGGCCGCGATGTTGTTCTCCTCACGGCGCGGGCCGCCGGCATAGACGATGCCGCCCTGCCACTCCTCGCGCAGGAGCACGTGGCCGATACGGGCCGAACGCACGGGGCCGACGCTCAGGGGCTGACCCTCGGCGAAGCTGTCGTTGAACAGGAAGGTGATACGGGTCTGGCCGGAACGGTAGAGGATGCCCTCATACACGATGTCCGCATACTGGCCGCCCCAGGGCGCGCGCTGGCCGATGCCGGCGGCGGTCACGTTCTTGCCGTCCACCTTCACGGAACCTTCAGGATTGCTGATCTGCACCAGCATGGGCATATACAGGGTATTGCCGCTCACGGGCATGCCGGTCGTGGGGCTCTGGCCCTCGATGACGGGGTTGACGTCCAGGGCGCCCGCCGCAGGCGTGATGTTGCGGTCGGCGATATCCTGCAGCACCACGGCGCCCTCGGTGGAGAGGGTATAGTTGGTGCCGGCGTCATTGGCCGCCAGGGCAGGCACAGCGGTCAGCACCAGCAAAGCCGCCAGCATCATGGAAAGGTATCTCTTCACAGTCGGACCTCCTCTAGTATTCGCTCTCATTCTCTCGTGCGGCGCAGGGGCTGCGCCGCAACCGATATTGATTATACCATCTTTGGAAAGCGGCTGTCAACGTAATACTTGCGTAATATATGAAACGATTTCCATCTTTCGCCGCACGCCTCCTTTCCCGTTCGTGCGCGGATTCATTCTCAGCGCTTTCCCAACTATAGGACGGAAAAGGGTGGCAAAAGGTTCACACTTTTTTAAATTTTTTTGCCTTCTCCGCGGGCGCGCAGGTCGCGAAGGACGGGAAGCGTAAGCGGAATGGCCAGCAGGGAGGACAGCAGATCCGCCGCGGGCTGGGCCAGCTGCACCCCAAGGAGGCCGAAGGCATGCTCCAAAAGCCATATTGCGGGAATGAAGCACAAGCCCTGACGGGCCATGGCCAGCAGCGTGGCGCGGCCGGCGATGCCCATCGTCTGAAGCATCATGTTTGCCAGGCAGGTGAAGGCAAAGAGCGGAATCAGCGCGCATTGCAGGCGCAACGCCAACGTGCCGATTTGCTGCACCTGAGCGTCGCCGGCCAAAAAGAGGCTGATGATGCCGGGCGCAAAGGCGATGGCAGCGGCGCTGACCACGATCAGGACGCCGAAGCAGAGCCTGACACAAAACCAGAACGCCTTGCGCACCCGCTCATAGAGCCCCGCGCCGTAGTTGAAGCCGCAGATGGGCTGGAAGCCCTGCCCAAATCCGATGATGGCGCTGACGGCCATCATCATCACGCGCGATACGATGCTCATGGCCGCGATGGCCGCGTCGCCGTAGCCGCCGGAGGCGATGTTGAGGCAGACGGTGCCCAGGCTGTTGAGGCCCTGCCGGGCCAAAGAGGGCACGCCGCCGCGCAGGATCTCTCGGAAATTGGTGCGCGTGGGGGTGAAGTTGCGCCAATGGATGCGGATGTTGCCGCCGCGCCGGGTGCCTGCCAGCAGCAAAAAGAAGCTGACCGCCTGGCTCAGGCTGGTCGCCAGCGCCGCGCCCGCCACGCCCATGCCGAAGGTGAAGATGAAGATGGGGTCCAGGATGATGTTGAGCACCGCGCCGGAGGTGATGCCGATCATGGCGTAGAAGGCGCTGCCCTGGAAGCGGAGCTGATTGTTGAGCACGAGGCTGGCGATCAGAAACGGCGTGCCGGGCATGAGATAGCCCAGGTAGGCCTGGGCGTAGGGGGCGATGGTGGGCGTGGAGCCCAGGGCGTAGACCAGCGGCTCGCAGGCCAGCAGGCCGACGGCCATGATGGCAAGGCCCGCGAAGAAGGCGGCAAAGAAGCCGGTAGCGGCCATGCGCCGCGCGTCCTCCGCGTCGCCCGCCCCCAGGACGCGGGCCATGTGGTTGCCCGACCCGTGGCCGAACATGAAGCCCACGGCCTGCATGACGGCCATGAGCGGGAAGGCCAAGCCCACCGCGCCCGACGCGCTGGCCGAGCCGATCAGGCCCACGAAATAGGTGTCGGCCATGTTGTAAAAGGAGGTAATGAGCATGCTGACGATGGTGGGCACGGAGAGCGAGAGCACCAGCCTTGGCAGGGGTGTTTCGGTCATGTAGGTCAGCTTCTGTTCCGCGGTCATCTGCTTTGGCATGGTATGCGTCTCCTTCGTGGCGGTTTACCGGCGGTCGTTGCCGGTGGAAAGGGGGCGGCGGCGCTGGGAACGCTGCCGGTGAACGAGGTCCTCGTAATCCCGGTGGTCCTGCCGCGGCGCGGCCGGCGCCGCCGGGCGGACAGGCGCTGCGCGCAGCGGCCGCTCCAGCGGCGTAGCGCGCACGGCGGTCAGCGGCGCGGGCGTCTTTTCCGCGCGGCGGGGCGGTTTCTCTGTGCGGGCGATCCGGGACGGCCGCGGCGCGCTTTCGGTCAACACCTCCATGGGCCATTCGCTCTCCAGCCGGGGCAGCTTGTGGCCCAGGAGCTTTTCGATCTGCGCAAGCTCCTTTATCTCGTCCATGCAGCAAAAGCTCACCGCCCGCCCGTCCATCCCCGCGCGGCCCGTGCGGCCGATGCGGTGGACATAGGCCTCCGGCTCGTTGGGCAGGTCGTAGTTGAACACGTGCGACAGCCCCGCCACGTCGATGCCGCGCGCGGCGATGTCCGTGGCCACCAGAACGCGGCTCCTGCCGCTCTTAAAGTCCGAAAGGGCCTGCTGGCGGGCGCTCTGGCTCTTGTTGCCGTGGATGGCGCGCGCCTGGATGCCCGCGCGCGAAAGCTCGCGCACCACGCGGTCGGCCCCGTGCTTGGTGCGGGTAAAGACCAGCGCGCTGTCCACCTCCGGCTGGCCGAGCAGCTTTGCCAGCAGGTGTTTTTTGTTGGCCTTGTCCACCAGATACAGCCCCTGCTCGATGCGCTCCACGGGGCTGGACACGGGATCGACCTTCACGCTGGCCGGGTCGCGCAAAATGCCCAGGGCGAGCTTTTCGACCTCCGGGGGCATGGTGGCGGAAAACAGCAGCGTCTGCCGCTTCTGGGGCAGGCGGGCGATGACCTTTCGCACGTCGTGGATGAAGCCCATGTCCAGCATGCGGTCCGCCTCGTCCAGCACGAAGATCTCGATATGCTCCAGGGTGATGTGCCCCTGCTGGATCAGGTCGTTGAGGCGGCCGGGCGTGGCCACCAGGATATCCACGCCGCGCCTGAGCGCCTCCACCTGCGGCTGCTGGCCGACGCCCCCGAAGATGACGCAGGGGCGCAGGGGCAGGCCCTTGCCGTAGCCTTCAAAGTTTTCAAAGATCTGAAGCGCGAGCTCGCGCGTGGGGGTGAGGATCAAGGCCCGGATCGTGCGCCGGCCCGCGTGCTGCTTGCGCTCGGCGTTCAGCCGCTGCAGGATGGGCAGGGCGAACGCGGCGGTCTTGCCCGTGCCGGTCTGGGCGCAGCCCAGCACGTCGCGGCCCGCGAGCACCGGCGGGATGGTTTCGCGCTGGATGGGGGTGGGCTCGCTGTAGCCCATCTCCCGGACGGCCCGGAGCAGCGGGGCGATGAGGTTCAATTCGTCAAACTGCATGAAATCCCTTTCTGTACAAATGGTTTCGGGCGCTCAGTGCCTCACCGGCGCGCGCCCCATGCGCCTTGGTCTGGGGGGCGGCGTGAAAAGCCGCTCCTCCGTCTTTTTCTTTTTCATACCTTCCCTCCCCTGCTAGCATGCCCGGGAAGGCTCAGAGGGCATGCACGCGCCGGGCCACTTCCGAAGGCTCCTGCGCGCCGAAAAAGGCCGTGCCCATCACCAGCACGCCTACGCCCGCGTCCGTCAGAAGGCGCGCGTTGTCCGGGGTGATGCCGCCGTCGGCCTCGATCTCGCCCCGAAAGCCCATCCCGCGCAGCGCGCCCGCCTTCTCCAGCACCTCCGGCATGAGCTTTTGTCCCCCAAAGCCCGGCTCCACCGTCATCAGAAGCACGCGGTCCAGCAGCGCAAGCGCCGGCCGCAGAGATTCCACCCCCGTATGCGGCCTGACCGACCCGCCCGCGCGCACGCCGCGGGCACGGATGCGCTCCAGCGCCGCGGAAAATCCCTCCGCCTCGGCGTGCACGGTCAGGATGTCCGCGCCCGCGTCGCAGAAGGCGTCCACAAACGCCCCGGGGTTGTCCAGCATCAGGTGCACGTCGTAGACGGCCCCGGGCAACGCGCGCTTCATGGCCCTGAGGATGTGGGGTCCGAAGGTGAGGTTGGGCACGAAATGCCCGTCCATGACGTCAAAGTGCACTTCGTCGCAGCCGGCGTCCAGCGCCATGCGCACGCACTCGCCCAGGCGCAGGGGATCGGCGGCGAGAATCGAGGGAGAGAGTTTAATCATAGCGGTTCCTCCAGGCCTCCTGCGCCTTTTTGAGCAGCAGGTGATAGCGCTCCAGCCTCGCCAGGCTCACTTCGCCCGCGCGCGCGGCCTCCAGGACCGCGCAGCCGGGCTCGCTGAGGTGATAGCAGGGCGAAAAGCGGCATTGCCCCTCATAGGGCGAAAATTCGGGATAGTATTCCTTCAGGCGCACCGGCTCCAGCCCCTCCCACAGTTCCAGAAGGCTGAAGCCCGGCGTGTCCAGCACCTGATAGCCGCCGCTGTAGAGCAGCTCGGCGTGGCGGGTGGTATGCCTGCCGCGGCTGATCCTGCGGCTGATCTCGCCCGTTTGCAGCCTGAGGCCCGTGGCCGCGCACAGAAGCGTGCTCTTGCCCACGCCGCTCTGCCCGGCCAGGCAGCAGATGCCCGCGCGCATCAGCGCGCGCAGCTCCTCCAGTCCCCTGCCGGTCCGCGCGCTCACCTCAAGCACCGGCGCGCCCAGCCCCGCGTAGTCGCTTCGCACGCGCCCAAAGATCTCCGGGTCCAGGTCGCATTTGTTGACCACCAGCGCCGGCCCGATGCCCTGGCGCAGGGCCATGGCGATCAGCGTGTCCACCAGCAGGAAATCCGGCGCTGGGCTGGGCGCCACGACGATGAGGAGATAGCGGATATTGGCCACCGGCGGACGCACCAGCTCGCTCGCGCGGGGGAGAATCTCCTCCACCCAGCCGTGTTCCTCGCCCTGGCCGGGGCTAAAGCGCACGCGGTCGCCCACCATGGGCGTCACGCGCTCCCTGCGAAAGCGGCCCCGGGCGCGCAGCACATGGGTCTGCCCGTCCTCCCCGCGGGCATAGTACAGCCCGCCCACGCCCTTTACGATCACGCCCTCGGCGCTTTGCAAGCCTCTCTCCTCCCCCGTCATCGAAGCGTCACGGTCTTTTCCAGATACATTTCTCCCTCCACGTACACCCGGCAGAGCACCTCGCCCTCCACCGTGGCGCTCAGCGGCACCAGCACGTTTCCGCCCGCGGCGGAGACCGTGCCCTCGTATTCGGTGTGCTCCTCGCCGTCGATCACCAGCGTCACGCGCAGCGCGCGGTCGCCTGCCGCCTCGGGCAGCTCCAGGCTGAGCTCGCCCTGATAGGGCTCGCTCTCGATCCCCACCGTCAGCGTCACGGGCGCGTCCAGCACCGCCATCGTGCCCACCACCGGCATCTGCGCCAGCACCTGCCCCACCTGCGCGGGGTCCGTCACCTCCACGTAGATGGGCGTGCCCTCGGTGAGGCTGCTGTCCCGAAGCAGCGCGGCGGCGTCCTCATGGGAGCGCCCCGTGAGCTCGGGCACCATGGTGCTGCCCCCGGAGATGGTCAGTTCCGCGCTCTGGCCCGAGAGGTAGCTCTCGCCCGCCTTGGGGTTCTGCCCCAGCACCGTGCCCACGGCGGAGGAGGACACGGTCTTGATGAGCACGATGTTTCCAAAGCCGCGCTCCTTGAGCCTGGCGGCGGCGTCCTCGTAGTTCATGCCGCTGAGGTCCGGCATGGCGGTGCTCACAGGCCCAAGGCTGACCGCCACCAGCAGGCTGTCGCCCTTTTCCATGGCCGTGTCCGGCTCGGGGATCTGGGAGATGACGGTGCCCGCGGGGATGGAATCGTGGTTGATGTCGGTCTGCTGCCAGTTCAGGCCCTCCCGGCGGGCCAGCGTCTGGGCGTCGCCCACGCTCAGGCCCACCACGTCCGGCGCGACAGCGCTGCGGCTGACGCGGTTATAGACCTGCACCACGCCGAAGGCCAGCGCGGCCAGCACGCAGGCGGCGGCGATGCCCGAGAGCACGATCTCCGCCACGCGCCGGCGGCTGCGGCGGCGGCGCACGGGCGCGCGGCGCGAGGTGCCCTGGCTGTGCGGGCTGAGCTCACGCATGTGCGCGGGCTGAACGGGCTTGACAGGGGGCCTGGAGCCCGATGACTCCAGCGCCACGGAGGCGGGATCGAGCTTGCCGTCCTTGGCCTTCATCAGCGCGTCGGCCATCTCACGGGCGCTCTGGAAGCGGTTTTTGGGGTTCTTTTCCAGCGCCTTCATCACCACCGCCACCACCGCGGGGGGCGTCTCGGGCGCGAAGTCGGCAATCGGCGGGGGCGGGTCCTTGACATGCTGCATGGCGACCGCCACGGGCGTGTCGCCCACGAAGGGCACGCGGCCGGTGAGCATCTCGTACATGACCACGCCGGTGGAATAGATGTCGCTGGTGGCCTCCACGACGCTGCCCGTGGCCTGCTCGGGCGAGGAATAATGGACCGAGCCCACCACGGTATCGCCCTTGCTGATGGTGAAGGCGTTGGTCATGCGCGCGATGCCAAAGTCCGATACCTTCACATGCCCGTCGGCGTGGATGAGGACGTTCTGGGGCTTGATGTCGCGGTGGATGATGCCGTTGTCATGGGCGTGCTGGAGGGCGCTGAGGATGCGGATGGTGATCTGGATGGCAGTCTGGTAGTTCAGGCGCCCTTTTTGGCGAATGATGTCCTTGAGGGTGTTGCCGTTGACGTATTCCAAAACCAGATAGCGGTACTCGCCCTCCACGCCCACGTCCAGGAGGTTGACCAGGTTGTGGTGCGACATGAGGCTGGCCGCCTGGGCCTCGCGCTGGAAGCGCTCGAGAAACTCCTTGTCGCTGTTGTATTCGCTCTTGAGGATCTTGACCGCCACGCTGTGGCCCGTGCGGATGTCCACGGCGCGGTAGACCAGCGACATGCCGCCCTGGCCGATGAAGTCCTCCAGCTTGTAGCGTTCGGCAAAGACCATTCCCTTCATCATTGCCCGTCCACCTCCGTGACGCGGCAGATGACAAAGGTGATGTTGTCGGTGCCGCCCGCCTCCAGCGCAAGCTCCAGAAGGCGGTCGGCGGCCCGCTCGTCGTTTTCGCTTTCCTCGAGGGTCTTTTTCAGCACGTCGTCGGGGACCATGTTGTACAGGCCGTCCGAGCCGACCAGCCACACGTCGCCCGCGCGCTTGTCCTCGCAGGTCACGTCCGGGGTGACGGCCGGGTCCACGCCCACGGCGCGGGTGATGACGTTGCGGTAGGGATGGCTGCGGGCCATCTCGGCGGTGATGACGTTGTTGCGCAGAAGCTCGGCCACGATGCTGTGGTCCTGCGTCATCTGCCTCAGCTCGCCCGCGCGCAGGCGGTAGGCGCGGCTGTCGCCCACGTGGCCCACCAGTATGCGCTCCCCGTCCTCCCACAGCAGGGTCACGGTGGTGCCCATGCCGTTTAATGCGCTGTCGTGGCGCGCCATCTCAAAAATGCGGCGGTTGGCGGCCTCCATGCCCATCTCCAGCGCACGGCGGTCGGGCAGCTTGCCTCGCAGCGCGTTTTTGAGCACCTGCACGGCCACGCGGCTGGCGGTCTCGCCGCCCTGATGGCCGCCCATGCCGTCGGCCACGCCGTAGACGCGGCCGTCCACGAGCAGACAGTCCTGGTTGCTGGACCGCACCCGGCCCTGATGCGTCCGCTGACATACGCGCATCGGTTCCACTCCTTCCCGAAACTCAGATTCCGGCGTTCAGCCGCCGCCTGCGCAGTTGTCCGCACGCGCCGCCGATGTCCGCCCCCATCTCCCGGCGGACGGTTGCGGAGATGTGCTCGCGCTCCAGCGTCTCCTGAAAAGCGCGCACCGCCTCGGGCGGGGCGGGGCGCAGGCGGCGCTCGTCGACGTGGTTGAGGGGGATGAGATTGACGTGGCACTGAAGCCCCCTGAGCAGCCGCGCCAGCTCGCGCGCGTGCGCGGGCAGGCAGTTGAGCCCGTCGATGAGCGCGTACTCAAACACCACGCGCCGCCCGGTGCCGGCCACATAGGCCCGCACGGCGGCCATCAGCCGCTCCATGGGCACGGCGCGGGCCACGGGCATGATCTGCCGGCGGATCTCGTCGTTGGGCGCATGGAGCGAGATGCTCAGCGTGACGGGCAAATGTTCGTCCCGCAGGCGCAGGATCTCCTCGGCCAGGCCGCAGGTGGACACGGAGACGTTTCTCAGGCTCAGGCCGAGCCCCTCCGGCGCGTTGACGAGCCTGAGGAAGCGCACGGTCTGCTCATAGTTGTCCATTGGCTCGCCGCTGCCCATGAGCACCACGTGCCCCACCCGGCCCCTTCCCTCCAGAAAGCGGTTGGCCAGGATCACCTGGGAGAGCATCTCGCCCGCCGACAGGCTCCTGACGCACCCCTCCAGCGTGCTTGCGCAGAAGGCGCAGCCCATCCTGCACCCCACCTGCGTGGAGACGCACAGGGAATAGCCGTAGCGGTAGCGCATGAGCACGCCCTCGATGATGTTGCCCTCGCGCAGGGAAAAGAGAAACTTGACCGTGTCGTCCCTGCGGGAGGGGAAATGCTCGAGGATGGAAAGCGGCATATCCTCGCACCGTTCCCTGAGAAGATCGCGCAGCGGGGCGGGGAGGTTTCGCATCTCCTCAAAGGGAACGCCCCTGTGAAGCCACGCAAACACCTGCCTGCCGCGGAAGGCGGGCTGGCCGAGCTCCCCCAGGTACGCCCCCAGCTCGGGGAGGGTCAGATCGAGCAAAACGCGCTTGTCCTCCATCACCGCGCCCTCCGCATCCGGGCGATAAAGAAGCCCTCCACGCCGTCGCGGCAGCCCAGGAGCTGGAGCCCCAGCGGGGTCTGGCGCCTGCGTAGCTCCTCGGGGAAGCTCAGCGGCATTGGCTCTGAAACAAAGCCCGGATGGCCTTCCAAAAACGCCTGCACGCGCCCGGCGTTTTCCTCGGGCAGCAGCGAACAGGTGCTGTACACCAGCGTCCCGCCCGGCCGCACGTAGCGGCTGACCGTGTCCAGCAGCCTCTCCTGCGTCCGCACGATGGCGGGGATGTCCTCGGGCTTCAGGCGAAGCTTGATGTCGGGCTTCTGCGCCATCACGCCCAGGCCCGCGCAGGGCGCGTCCAGAAGCGCGCCGTCCAGCGCGCCCTCCAGGTCGGGCCGGGGGTCGAGCGCATCGCGCACGGAGACGCGCAGGTTGTCAAGCCCCAGCCTCCGCCGCGCGCCCTCCAGAAGCTGCGCGCGCTTCTGGTGCAGCTCCCAGGCGTATACCCGCCCGGTGAGCTGCATCTGCTCGCACAGGTAGGCGGCCTTGCCGCCCGGCGCGGCGCAGGCGTCCAGCAGCTTCATGCCAGGGCGGGCCTGCATGGCCTCGGCCGCCAGCATGCTGCTCTGACCCTGGATGGAGAACAGCCCGGCGCGGTAGTCGGGGTCGCCGGCAAGGTCGCCCGCGCCATAGACGAGCCACGCATGCGGCGCAAGCCCGCGCTCGACGCGCCAGCCCCTGCGGGAAAGAAGCGCCACAAAATCCGCGTCGGACAGGCGGCTGAGGTTGGGGCGCACCACGACGGGATGCTCGGCCTGGCGGTAGAGGATCACGCGGCCGGCCTCCTCCAGGCCGTAGGCCGAAACCAGCTTTTCCACCAGCCACATGGGCATGCTGCCCATCACGCTGAGGTAGCCCATGGGATCGGCCTCGCGGTCGGGCCAGCGGATGGCGTCCTTCTCCCGCGCGAGGCGGCGCAGCACGGCGTTGATGAAGCCACAGGCCGCCTCCATGCCCGCGCCGCGGGCGAGCTTGACGGCCTCGTTGACCGCGGCGCTGTCGGGCACGCGGTCCATCAGCAGGATCTGGCAGGCGCCCAGGCGCAGGATATCGCGTTGCAGGGGCTCGCGCGCGGGGTATTGCATGCAGCGCTCCAGGGCGTAGTCGATCTTGAGCTGGTTTTCAAGCGTCCCGTAGACCAGGCCGGTGGCCAGGCGCCGGTCCTCGGGGCTCAGGCGCACGGCGCGCAGCCGCTCGCCCAGCGCCAGGGCGGCGTAGGCGCCCTTCTCATGCACGGCGGAAAGCACGTCCAGGGCCACGCGGCGCGCGCCCGGGCCGGACTGCGCCTGCGGACGCGGGCTGCGCGCGGGGCGGGAAGATCTGCGCGTCTCCATCATAGCCGCACCTCGTCAAGCCGGGCGCCCTCGGGGATGGGATGGCCGCGCAGGAAGGCGCGGGCGTCCATGCATCGCGCGCCGGGGGCCTGCACCTCCAGAAGCGACAGCGCGCCCTCGCCCGCGGCCACCACGAGCCCCTCCCGGTTGTTTGCGCAAAGCACGGTGCCCGGCTCGCCCGACACGCCCGTCAGGGCGGCGGCGCGATGGACCTTGAGCACGCCCTCGCCAAGCTGCGCAAAGGCGCAGGGCCAGGGCGACATGGCGCGCACGCGCAGGGCGCACTCCCCGGCGGGGCGCGTGAAGTCCAGGCGGCCCATCTCCTTTTCCACCTTGGGGTCATAGGTGCTCAGCGCCTCGTCCTGCTTCCGGCGCGGGCAGTCGCCCGCCTCCAGGCGGCGAAGCGTCTCAAGGAGCAGCTCCGCGCCCATCCGCGAGAGCCGCTCGGTCAGCGTCCCGGCGGTATCCTCGGGCAAAATGGGCGTTTGGGCGCTCAGGAGCATGTCGCCGGTGTCGATGCCGCGGTCGGTGAACATCGTCGTCACGCCCGTGACCGCGTCGCCGCTCAAAATCGCCCACTGCACGGGGGCCGCGCCCCGGTGGCGGGGCAGGAGCGAGGCATGCACGTTGACCGTGCCAAGGCGCGGCACGTCCAGCACCTCCTGGGACAGGATCTGCCCGAAGGCGGCGGTCACGCACACGTCGGGCGCGAGGGCGCGCAGGGGCTCCAGCCCGTCCCGGCGAATCCTGAGCGGCTGGAACACGCTCAGCCCATGGCGCAGGGCCAGCTCCTTGACCGGGCTCATCTGCACCTTGCCGCCGCGTCCCCTGGGGCGGTCGGGCTGGGTAAAGACGCCGGCCACCTCGTAGCCCGCGTCGATGAGCGCCTGAAGCGTGGGCACGGAAAAGTCCGGCGTGCCCATGAAAACCACTTTCATTTCTCTTCCTCCTCCCCGCCGTCCTCCTCCTCGGGGAAGAGCTCGCGGACCATCTTGTCCACATAGAGCACGCCGTCCAGATGGT
>CALVKX010000049.1 GCA_944333375.1 uncultured Eubacteriales bacterium | reverse complement strand
TCCCGGCCCTGCCGCCTTTCCAGCCCCGGCGGCTCTCTGCGAAGGCCTTGCGGGCAAGCTACTCTTCCCGTCATCGCTATGTGCGGAATCATAACAGGCTTTGTTTGCGGTGTCAAGGGGGAGGACAAAAAAAATGCAGGCGGCCGCACTTTTCCCGTCGCCCATTGACTTTTAAGCGTTTGTCTGATATGATAAGCATATGCTTAATCCATGAGGTGCCCTATGACGAAACGAGAACAGGAGATACTGGACTGGATCCGTCAGGACCCGCTCATCTCCCAGCAGGAGCTGGCGCGGCGCGCGGGCATCACGCGCTCCTCGGTGGCGGTGCACATTTCCAACCTGATGCGCAAGGGCTTGATCCGCGGGCGCGGCTACCTGCTGGGCGAAGGGGCCTATGTCGCGGTGGTGGGCGCGGTAAACGTGGATATCGGCGGCACGCCGGAGCGCACGCTGGTGCCGGGGGACAGCAACCCGGGCCGCGTGACCGTCACGCTGGGTGGCGTGGGCCGCAACATCGCGGAAAACCTCTGCCGCATGGGGCGGCGCGTGCTGCTGGTCACGGCGCTGGGCGAGGACGTCCACGCCGCTCAGATCCAGCAAAGCTGCCGGGAACTGGGCTTGGACCTCAGCCACAGCCTGACCGTGCCCAACGCGCGGACCTCGACGTATCTGTGCCTCAACGACGCGGAGGGGGAAATCGTGGGCGCGGTCAGCGACATGGCCATCTATGACGCGCTGACCCCGGCCTATCTGTCCACCAAGCTGGAGGTGCTCAACCGCGCGTCGCTGGTGGTGGTGGACGCCAACCTGCCGCCCGAAAGCCTCGCCTTCCTGGCGGCCAATCTGACCCCGCCTCTCTTTGCCGATCCCGTATCCGTGCGCAAGGCGGGGCGGCTTCATGAAATCCTCTCGCGGCTGACCGCCATGAAGCCCAACCGTCCCGAGGCCAGCCTGCTCACCGGCGTGGAGATCCAAAGCAATGCCGACCTGCCCCGCGCCGCCGAGGCATTTTTCTCCCTGGGGCTGAAAAATGTGTTCATTTCCCTCGGCGGTGAAGGCGTGTACTACGACGACGGACATGAACGCGGCATCCTGCCCTGCTTTCCAAGCCCTGTCGTCAACACCACCGGCTGTGGCGACGCCTTTCTCGCCGCCGTCGCCTGCGCCTGGCAGGACGGCCATACGCTTCGGGAGATGGCGCTGCGCGGCCTGGCCGCCTCAGCCATCTGCGCCTGCACCGACAGCGCCGTCAGCCCCCTGATAACCCCCGACGCCATCGAAAGCATGGTCCAAAACGCATAGCATGAAGGAGGAACCGCCATGAATCTAGCCAAGTATCTGGACGTCTCGCCCGAGGTCCGCTCCGCCATCGACGAGGGCAGGCCCGTCGTCGCCCTGGAATCGACCATCATTTCCCACGGCATGCCCTACCCGCAAAACGTGGAGACCGCCCTCAGCGTGGAGCGGATTGTCCGTGAAAACGGCGCGGTCCCGGCCACCATCGCCATTATCGGGGGAAAGATCACCGTCGGCTGCACAAAGGAGCAGATCGAGCATCTGGGCAAAAAGGGTCTGGCCGTGACCAAGGCCAGCCGCCGCGACCTGCCGGTGCTTCTCTCCCGCGGCGAGGACGGCGCCACCACCGTGGCAACCACGATGATCGGCGCGGCACTGGCCGGCATCCGGGTGTTCGCCACCGGCGGCGTCGGCGGCGTGCATCGCGGCGCGGAAACCACCATGGACATTTCCGCCGACCTTGAGGAGCTGGCTCAGACCCCCGTGCTGGTCGTCTGCGCCGGCGCCAAGAGTATTCTGGACCTGGGACTGACGCTGGAATACCTGGAAACCAAGGGCGTTCCCGTCATCGGCTACCGCACCAAGGAGCTGCCCGCGTTCTATACCACCCATTCCGGCTTCCAGGTGGATTACCGGCTCGATACCCCCCGCGAGATCGCCGACGCCTTCGCCGTCAAGCGGGAGCTGGGGCTCGCCGGCGGCATGCTGGTGACCAATCCCATCCCCGACGAGTACGCCATGGATCTGGACTACATCAACAAAAACATCGACGCCGCCATCGCCGAGGCCAACGCCCTGGGCATCCACGGCAAGGAGATCACGCCCTTCCTTCTGGACAAGATCCAGAAGCTCACCGGCGGCGACAGCCTGAAGGCCAACATCCGTCTGGTCTTCAACAACGCGCGCCTGGGCGCGCAGATCGCCACCGAGCTGGCCGGGCGCTGAGCAAAGCATGGAAAAACCCGGACGGTCATTGCCGTCCGGGATATTTTGTTCTCTGGGTTATGCACTTTTCCTGCCTGCTCGATTTGGAAAACCAACCGTCTATATACACGGCCTTTCGACCGCTGGTTAAGGAAATCCGATTCGGTGAAAAATCACTCGCAGGATACCACCCATACGGTGGTGTTACTCGTCGTCCAGTTCTTCGTCAGCTTCAAAGTCCGCTTGAACCACTTCGATAAGCTTTTCGAGCAGGTCTTCATCTTCCACGGGAAGGAATTCCTCGATTTCCTCGCCGTCCTCCTCCGATTCGACAACCTTCATGATATAGAGATTGACGGCTTCTTCCTCGTGGGGGGGAACGCAATGCCCGCAATCCCCGTCGCATCCGCCATCATGGGCCTCGCCCAGCACAACGTATTCTTCACCGTTGTAGAAGAAATAGCGCACGACTTCCAGCAAGACATTGTTCCCATCCTCATCGACGCCTTCGATGAGATCCCGGGTTTCATCTTCGGCGGCTACGCCGCCCAACGGATGATCGTCGCAGTACAACGGTATCGCCCCACTTTCTCTGCCTGTTTTCCCTTCGCCGCTCCACAGCCTTCCATCGCCGTGTCATCACAGCCTGCGGCGGAACGCCGGCCTGCCGCGATAGGAGTGGCATTTCCCTTTCCTAACCCTCTTGGTTCGGTTTTATTATAACCCAAAGAGCTCGGAGAAACAAGGCTTTTTGCGAAAATTTTATGGTTGATTTTTGTGGGTCTTTTTGATAAAATGAGAGTGTTGGGGCAGGCGATCACGGCTTGTCCTGTTTCTTTTGGAGCGGCTCGAGGGTGCCGTCGGGGCGCTTGAGGCGAACGCTTTCCAAAACGGCCTGCATGTTGTGCTTGAAGCCGTCCAGGTATTCGCGGCGCAGGGCCTCCCGCTCGACGAGCTCCTCGTGCGTCAGCTCTCTCTCTCTGCTCAGGCGCGTCAGCTCACTGATGCGCTCGATCTTCTCATGTTCCATACGATCATCCTTTCCGGAGGTGAAGCCTTCGATGGTGCAGGGAAAATGGTTCCCCATGGGCAGCGATCTTACGCAGCCCCTGAGCGTGCGTGAAGCCGTGTTCGGGCGCGGCCGCGACGCGCTGGACGAAAGCGCCCAGCAGGTCGTGGTCTATAATGGCGATATAGCGGTAGGTTCGGCCCGGCTGTGGTGGCAGGACGGCGCGTTTTGGCTGGGCGAGGTGGGCGTGCTGCCCGCCTGGCGCGGCATGGGGTATGGGGACCTTCTGGTCCGGCTGCTCCTGTACAAGGCGCTGACGCACAGCGCCCGCGCCCTTCGCTTGAAAACGCCCGAAGCCACGGCGGGGTTTTTCGCCCGCTACGGCTTTCGCGCGCAAAGTGGGGAGGTCATGTACCTGGCGGCCGATGACGTATGCCTCAGCCATTGCGAGGGTTGCCCGGCATCCCGGTAAGGGACGCCGGGCTTTTTTCAGATGGGCTTTCCAGGCTTTTTCTGAAACACCCACAGGCGCTGGAGATGGTAGCTGACGAAAAACAGCACGATATCCACCGGGATCTTGGCGGTATTGTCGCTCCAGCCCAGCCAGACATGCAGGCTGCTGGTGAGGACGGCGGAGAGGATCATGACCAGGAAAAAGACCCCAAGATAGCGCAGGAACGCCCGGCTGAGCTTTCCCTTGTCGGTAAAGACAAAGCTTCGGTTGAGAAAGAAATTCGTCACGCCCGAGAGGATGCGCGCCGCCACCGTCGCGATGAGGATATGCGGAATCACCTGGATGAACAGGATGCCGATTTTGCGGTCCAAAGAGGTGCCGAAGTACTTGAGCAGGTTGTTAAAAAGCAGGTAGAGGCCATAGTCCACCAGAAAGCTGAACAGGGACGTACCCACAAAGCGGAAAAAGCCGCCGAAGATCACGCCGTAGATGCGTGCGCTGTCGCGGAAGGCCCTGAAATGGCTCCCCTCGTTGTTGTTCTCATATACGGTTTCGATGGCCAGCGGCCGCATGGGCACCCGGAGCGCCGCGCACTCGATGAGCACATTCATCTCATACTCATAGCGGTCGCCGCGCACGGCGATCATGGCGGGCAGGAGATCGCGGTGAAAGCCGCGCAGGCCCGTCTGCGTGTCCCCCACCCAGCAGCCGTAGAGGAGCTTAAAGACCACGGAGGTGATCCTGTTTCCCATGCGGCTTTTGGGCGGTACGTGCTCCTGGGAGAAATCGCGGCTCCCCAGCAGCAGGCCCGAGGGGTCCCGCGCGAGGTCCCCGGCCATGCGCAGCACGTCCTGGACGGTATGCTGGCCGTCGCTGTCGGCGGTGACGATGATGTCCTGCCCGGGACATTCCTCCAGCACGTACGTCATGCCCTGCTTGAGCGCCACCCCTTTCCCGCGGTTGGGCTGATAGCTGATGACATGGCTGATCCCGTCCTCGGGGATCTGCGAGAAAATGCCTTGAAAGGCTTCTCCGCTGCCATCGTCCACAATGACGATCTTTCCGATACCGGCTTCCTTGAGCGCCCGTACATAGGGTGGCAGCCGGTCGTCCGGCTTGTAGGCGGGAACTACCACGGCGGTGCGTCCTGCGCAGGTCTGGTTTAACAATCTGCTCATTCCTTTCGTGAATTGGCAGGGTCAGTTCTGAATATAGGTGTCCAGGTAGTCGCGGATCAAGGGAGCCAGGTCCTCTCCCGTCACCTGCTCAAGCAGCGCTTCAAAGTCCTCCCGCGTGGCGCGCTTGAAGGCGAAGCGCTCATAGTACGCGCGCAGGAATGCATCCAGCTCTCCGCCCAGCATCCTGTCCAGCGCGCACAGCATGGCGGCGCCGCGGTCGTAGACCACCAGCGAATACTCCGACATCGTCGAGAAGCGCTCCAGCGGCGCGCCCGGCGTCACGCCATGCGGCACGGTCACGCGCAGCGCGCTTTCGATCTCCCGCTGCTCCCGCTCCTGGCGCCAGGCCGCGCCGTAGCGCTCCTCCCCGTACTCCAGGACGCTGAACTCGCACAGCGCCTCGTCCTGCCATGCCTGATTGACGGGGTCGCTGCCCACCACGGCATACCACCACTGGTGCGCCGTCTCGTGCGCCACGACCGTCTCCAGCGTCTCCCCGCCCGCGTCCAGCCGGTCCGCGGCGATCATCGCCAGCCCGGGGTATTCCATGCCGCCCATGGGGAAGTTGATCTCGCAGAGCGTATAGCTCTGATACGGATAGGCGCCGTAGCGGGCGGAAAAGCAGGCAAGGGCCTGCCTGCCGTCCTCAAGCAGCTCGCGGGCGCGCGCCTGACTCGTGGCAAAGGCGCTGACGAGC
This sequence comes from uncultured Eubacteriales bacterium, assembly GCA_944333375.1. The sequence goes on along the minus strand of CALVKX010000049.1, from coordinate 5,967 downwards.
ACATCGTCCCGCACCTCCTGCGCGATGCAAAAGCGATCGCTGACCACCAGCGCGAAGTCCCGCACGGCAGGCGCGCTGAATTCATAGAGGGCGCGCCCCTCCTCCGTCCGGGCCCGGGCATAGCCGGTCGCGGCACAGAGGAAGCCCTCCGGCACCGAGAGCTTCACCGTCCAGTTCATGCAGTCACTGAGGAAGGGATCGCCCACGGGGTAGTATTCGTCCGTGCGCCAGGTCCCCTCCTCCCACACGGCGGGAATGGCAAAGGCATTGCCCAGCGCCCAGATCCCGTCCCAGACGCCGAAGCGGTAGGCCATATGCGGGATCTGAACCGTATAGGCGAGGGTTACCGTGATCCATTCCCCAGCTTGCCAGCCGCCGGGGACCGGCACGCTGAGCACCGTCTTGGCCTCGTCGGTATAGCGGTAGGCTACAGTTTGGGCCTCCTGGCCGTCGCGGGCGACCCTGGCGCGGCTCATCACCAGCGCCCCGATGGAGAACCCGTCCAGGTAACAGCTTTCATATATCTTGTCCTCCGCCGCAGCGGGGGAGGTATCGGGGGTTTGGAAGGCGTTAGGCCAGGTGCGCAGCACGGCCGCATCCTGCGCCTCACCCGTGCGGTTGCTCAGCGTCAGCGTCTGAGACACCGTCAGCACCGCCGCCTCCGAATCCAGAGACGCCTCGACGTAAACCGCGTCCAGCCCGTCCCACGCCTCAATGAGGCTCTGGGAAGGCGAGGGCAGCTCCACCTCAGGCGCAAAGGCCCCTGCGATCCAGAGTACGAGCACAAGCAGCGCGGCAGCAGCAGCCGCGCCGAGCCATATGGCCCTGGACCTGCGAAGGCGGGCCATCAGATCAGGGACCCCACGCTGTTGAGCAGGGCCATCACGCGCTGCATCACGCCGCGAAGGAGCAGGCCGCCAACCACCCCGCCCACGATGAGCGTCAGCGCCAGGGAGACGGCAACCAGCAGCATCTTGACCGGCAGGAGCTGGTTGTCAGGGCGTCCGGTGACGGCGCTGAGAAGCCCGCACCACTGCGTATAGCTCACCGCCATGCCGCACAGGGCCGCCAGCAGCGACAGCCACGGCGACACCAGCGACAAAACCATCGCCAGCAGCGCCACGGCCACCGTGGGCAGCGTGGTCACGGAGACGAAGCCCAGGAGCAGCTCGAGCGAAAAACGCACCTTGGCAACGCCGCAGACATAGACCATAAACACCAGCGCCGGCATGGCCATGCCGATGAGCTGGCACAGCACCGCCACGCCGCCCACCGAGGGGGCGATGCGTCCGGCGATATAGCTCACGCCCTGGTTCATGGAAGCCGCGTTGCTGGCCAGGCTCACGCCGGTCAGGGCGGAGATGGCCGAGAGAAGTACGCCTACAAAGCTGCGCATGACCACCATGCCGCAAAGGAAGGTGAGCAGCAGCGTAAGTCCCGCCACGACCGGGCCCGTGAGGCGGTCGCGCCTTTCCATCGCACCGCGCAGCACCTCCTGGGGGCGCAGGAAGCTGTCCAGGAAGGTATGCGGCAGCGCGCTGAGGGCCGCCAGCAGGGGGTTGCTCTCCCGTTCTATGGTCTGGCCATAGTTATAGGGCTGCTGAAAGCCGGGCGGGTAGCTGCCCTGCTGGTATTGGGCATACGACTGCCGGTAGGGGGTCTGCTGGGGATAGGGCTGCTGCGGCGCGGCCCCCGGATAGGGCTGCTGCGGCCCGCCCATGGGCGGCTGGGGCGGCATGCCCTGCTGCGCGTAGGGCTGGGCCGCGCCCTGCGGATATCCGGGCATATAACCCGGCTGAACATAGGCGGCCAGCGGCTCGTTGCACACGGGGCAAAACGCCGCGCCCTGCGGAATCGGGGTCCCGCATTTGGGACAATTCATAGCGTCCCTCCTTCAAAAAGCTCAGGGGAATACGGTCCATCATAGCACGGGACAGGGCGCGCGTCAATCCTTTGCCGCAAGGGCGTAGGGAATCAGCGATCGGTCGAGAAGATACAGGCGCATATCCGCCGTTTCCACGATCTGATCCCGAGGCAGCGCGTCCAGATAGATGCCCAGCGCAGAGAGCGGATAGTACCGCTCGTCCCAGAAATCCGGCTCGGTGGCGAGCATGGTCACGTTCATCTCAGCCAGCGCCGCCTCCACCTCCTCAAGCGGCAAATTCATCAGCGGCACGATCGGGTTGCTCGTCAGCACGTACCCCCGGCCCCTGAGCGGATACTGGTAGCCGACCCTCGTGATGAGGATCTTCTCATCCTCCCCCACATGCTCCGCCACCGCCATCAGCATCCCATAGCGCTCGCGAAAGCCGTTGTCCAGAAGGATGCGCTCGCTTTCCATCACATCCCGGCTGTAGCGGTAAAACGTATTGGTATAGCCGGTCTGATTGGTTCCCTTGATGACGCCCAGCAGGCACAGCAGCACGCACAGGTACGCCGGGAGGTGTTGCAGCGCCGGCCGAAGCGCCTTCCCGTACAGGCGCGCGGGCACCTTGTCCAGAAGCGGCTGCCAGATTGCCTCCAGGGCCGAAAGCGAGGCGCAGATCATGGCGCAGGAGAGCAAAAACCATTGTATCGTGTAGCGCGGCAGCTTGAGGAAGGAGCCGGAAAAGCTGTACAGCGGGCTGTCGAGCAGGCCCGTCATGGGCGCGAGGGTGAGCAGCGTATACAGCGCCCATAGCCCGGCCGTGGACGCCACCGCCGCGCCCGCGGAACGGCTGAGCACGGCGGTGGGGCCGTCCGCCCGTTCCAGCCGCGCCCTGCGGCGCATCTCGACCCGGCTGAACACGGCATAGGCGATCACGCACACCAGCGCGACCAGCGCCAGCCGCAAGCCCCACTCCCCCACCGGCGTGGCATAGGACTGCAAAATGGAATCCTTGGCTTCAAAGAAATTCAGATGAGTGGTGGTTTCCTCCAGCTTGTACTCGATGTCCATGTACATGTCGTACCAGGGCGCGTCGGTATAGGTGGTCATCAGCCGCCAGGGCGACATCTCCCCCCATTTGAAATAACACCACAGGTTGCCCGAAAATCCCAACAGCGTGCCCGCTGCGCCCGCCAGTGCCAGCCCCACCGAGCGCAAAAGCACAGCCGCCGCGCCCCTGAGCTGCGTCATGCGGGCTTCCAGCCACCGCCAGATCACCCAGGCCGCCACGATGAAGGGCAGCACCACGAAGCATACCACATGCGTGCTCATCACCGTGAAGCACACGGCAAAGCACAAAACCAGCTTGCCCAGATACGCCCTGCGCGAGCCGCCGGGCTCAAGCCCCGCGAAAAACAGCATCGCCCACAGAAGCGCCAGGATCCGCCAGATGTCCCTGGGCGCGCTCTCCACGGAGAAAAACAGGTCCGGCACGAGGTTAAACAGCACCACGCCCAGCAGCACCCAGCGCTTTTTTCCCCGGCACGCCACGATGAGCAGCGCCAGATACGCCGCCGCCATGTAGAAGGTGTTCATGCCAAGGCCCGTAAAGACGGCCTTGTCATTGGGATAGCCCACCTCGCCGCCGGTATGGAACAGGCCGTAGCTCATGTACAGTTCCAGCGAGGGGAAATGGCTGTGTCCCCGGAAATGTCCAGTGGTATCGTCCTTTTCCAGGAGGTTTCCCAGGTCGCGGTCCTCACAGTAGCGCTGGGCCAAGGCCAGGTATTCGCCCGCGTCGCCCCCGCGCACGCTCTCCATGCTGGACATGTAGCGCACGCATACCGGCATGAGCAAAATGACGACGCAGGCCGCAAAGCACGCGGCGGCCACCGTGGAGCGGTCCATGCCAAAAAGCGCCCGCAGCCGCTGTGCGGCGTCGCGCAAAAAGGCCCGCAACCTCGTAAGACGCCTCAGCGCCATCCACGCAAGGCCCACGGCCGCCAGCGCGGGCGGCACGCCAATGTAGACCCACCTTGGCGCCTGCGCCCACAGCAGCGCCAGCAGCAGCATCCACAGATACTGGCACAGCGGCGTGGCGGCCACGCCCGCAAGGAAGCAGGCGACCCGGTGCCGGGGGCTGAACCAGCCCCGCAGGCAAAACCACAGCCCCAGCGCCGCCGCCTGCAGGGCGCAGGAGAGCAGGAAGATGTTGCGCCAGCCGTTGCCGATGTCAAGCCACGTCATCAGCCCTTCCTCCCGACCCTGACCAGCCTGTCCATCTCGGCCATGTAATAGCCGTTGATATCCACCTTTTCGCTCAACAGCTTCCTTTGCTTTTCCAGCCCGATCGCCTTGAGGTCCGGCGTAGCCAGCAGCGCCTCGGCCTGCGCCGCGGCGCGCTCATAGCGGTCCTCGCCCTCGTTGAAGCAGTACATCAGATGGAAACGCTCGCTCTGCTCCCTCGTGCTGCCGGACACGATGGTGTTGACATACAGGGCGTGCGTGCCCAGCACCGCCGCCTCGCTGGCCATGGTCGCGCCCTCGCTGAACACCAGCTGGGCAAACGCCAGCACGTGGTGAATCAGCTCATAGGGGGTCCTGAGCAGCCTGGGCCGCAGCGCCTCGGGCACATCGCCCTCGGCGCTCACGTATACGCGGCCAAAGCGCTCCAGCCGCTGAACCAGCCGGATCTTGCCTTCGTCATCCAGGCCGTGCTTGCCGATATCGTGGCTGGCGTTCCAGGCGACAAACCGCACCAGAACATACGGTTCGTCCGGGTTGAAGCCGCAGTCGCGCAGCACCTGCCTGTCCGGCGTAAACACGGAGGGGTGCAGGTAAAACAGCTCCTTGTAGGTGTCCAGCCGCTCCTGCCGCGGGCCCAGATCGCTCAGGAAGGTGCGGGGGGTCAGGATCTTGGTGGAGAGGCGCTTGCAGATGCGAAGCGCAAATTTGCTGACCTCGGTGTCCTCGTAGATGATATGCGGCTTTCCGCTTACCCAGGCCGCCACGGCCAGCATGGGCGCAGCCCGGCCGATCATGATGTCGGGCTTCCATTTGAGCGCCGCCAGGGTAAACTGCAAAGACAGCTTCAAAAACAGCAGCGCCTTTTCCAAGGGATTCTTGCCGGTGGATCTGGCGCAGCGCACATAGGGGATGCCGTATCGCTCCAGAAGCGTGGAGTTCCCGTCCTTTTCGGCCACGAAGCAGAGCACCTCGTCGCCGCGCTCGCGCATGCGCCAGATGATATGATGGAACTGATGCACCCACGCCGGGTGGGTAAAGCAGATCATGGCCTTCATTGCTTTTGCTCCTCCCCGTCCCGGCTGACCTCCATCTTGCGCACGCGGTACTGCACGTCCTCCAGCAGCTTTCGGTTGTCGCTGATGAGGTCAGCCTGCACGCCGGTGATGATGACCTGCACGCCGATCATCAGCAGCGCCGCGCACAGGATGAGGGACTGGATATGGCCGCTGCCGGACCCGGTGCTGATGAAGATGATGAGGAATCTCACCCCCAGCAGCACGCCCAGCCCGAAGAACACGCCGCCGATGATGCCGAAAAAGCGAAGTGGCTTATACATGGCAAAGGCCCTGAGGATCACCGACGAGGAGCGCTTCATATACCGCCACATGCTCTTAAACAGGCGCGAGGGGCGCAGCTCCGGGTTGGTGCGCACGGGCACGCTGGTCATGGGGATGCGGTTCCAGCCTGCCTGAATGATCGTCTCCAGCGTATAGGAATAGTCGTTGACCACGTTCAGGCGCAGCGCGCCCTCGCGGCTGTAGGCCCGAAAACCGCTGGGCGCATCCGGGATGTCGGTATTGGAGGCCACCCGCACCACCCAGCTTCCCAGGTGCTGAAACATTTTTTTCTTTTTGGAAAAGTGTTCCGTCTCGTCGATGGGGCGCTCGCCGATGACGATATCGGCCTTCTTTTCCAAAATGGGCCGCACCAGACGCTCGATGTCCTCGCCCCGGTACTGGTCGTCGGCGTCGGTGTTGACGATGATATCGGCGCCCAGATGCAGGCAGGCGTCGATGCCGGCCATGAATCCGCGCGCAAGCCCCCGGTTTTGCTTGAAGGACACGATATGCTTT
>CALVKX010000048.1 GCA_944333375.1 uncultured Eubacteriales bacterium | reverse complement strand
TATTTCACCGCCGGCGGCAGCGAGAGCGACAACTGGGCCATCCGCTGCGCCTCCAGGGCGCTGGCCGCCAAGGGCAAGCACATCATCACCAGCCAGATCGAGCACCACGCGGTGCTTCACACCTGCCAGTACCTGGAGAAGCAGGGCTATGAGGTCACCTACCTGCCGGTGGACGAAAACGGGCTGGTGCGCGTGGAGGACGTGAAAAACGCCATCCGGCCGGATACGGTGCTCATCACCATCATGGCCGCCAACAACGAGATCGGCACCATCGAGCCCATCCGCGAGATCGGCAAGGTCGCCCACGAGGCGGGCGTTTTGTTCCACACCGACGCGGTGCAGGCCGTGGGCGCCGTGCCCATCGACGTCAACGACTGGAACGTGGACATGCTCAGCCTCTCCGGCCACAAGTTCCACGCGCCCAAGGGCATCGGCGCGCTCTACATCCGCAAGGGCGTGAAGATCTCCAACCTGATCTTCGGCGGCGCGCAGGAGCGCGGCCTGCGCGCGGGCACGGAGAACCTGCCCGGCATCGTGGGCCTGGGGGCGGCCATCGAGCTGGCGGTTTCCGAGCTGCCCGAGTACACCCGCCGCCTCACCGCGCTGCGCGACCGGCTGATCGACGGCATTTTGCAAAGCATCCCCGACGTGCGCCTCAACGGCCACCGCTCGCAGCGCCTGCCCGGCAACGTCAACGTCTCCGTGCGCTACGTCGAGGGCGAGGCCCTGCTCATGCGCCTGGACCTGGCGGGCGTGGAGGCCTCCAGCGGCTCGGCCTGCACCAGCGGCAGCCTTGATCCCTCGCACGTGCTGCTGGCCATCGGCTTGCCGCACGAGATCGCCCACGGAAGCCTGCGCCTCTCCCTGGGCAACGACACCACCGAGGCCGACGTCGATTACGTGCTTCAAACCCTTCCCGGCATCGTCAGAGACCTGCGCGAGATGAGCGCCCTGTCCGCCGAAAACAGCTTCCAGCCCTGAGGGGCCGACCTACCGCAATCGTCAAGGAGGAAACAGCCGTATGTACAGCGAAAAAGTGATGGAGCATTTCGAGCATCCCCGCAACGTGGGCGAAATTCCCGACGCGTCCGGCACCGGCACCGTGGGCAACGCCAAGTGCGGCGACATCATGAAGATGGACATCAAGGTGGAGAACGACATCATCACCGACGTCAAGTTCAAGACCTTCGGCTGCTGCGCGGCCATCGCCACCAGCAGCATGGCCACCGAGATGGTCAAGGGCAAGAGCATCGACGAGGCGCTTCAGCTCACCAACAAGGCCGTGGCCGAGGCCCTCGACGGGCTGCCCCCGGTCAAGATGCACTGCTCGCTTCTGGCGGAGCAGGCGATCCACGCCGCGGTGGAGGATTATCAGAAAAAGCACCCCAGGGAATAAGGGGGGGACGGCCCGTGCCGGAGATCCATGGCAATACCGAGGGAATCCGAAAAAGCGTGCTGGAGGAGCTGACCGCGTTTTATGACGTGCAGCTCGAACCCGGCGTATTCATGCCGCAGGACTTGCTTCAAAGTCTCTGCGGCTATTCTGCGTCCATGAACCGCGAGCTTGCGGTGTACATCACCCGCTACGGGGAGATCGCGGACATTTTTATCGGCCGGGCGGACAGCATCGACCTGCCGGACCTGCGCCTGCGCCGCGGCGAGCGGCGGCTGAGCATGGTGCGCTGCGTGCACACGCACCCCCGCGCCACGGGCGAACTGAGCGACGTGGATGTGAGCGCGCTGCTGAGCATGCGCTTTGACGCCATGTGCGCCGTGGGCGTGAGTGAGGACGGCAGGCCCACCAGCGTGCAGTGCGCCTTTCTGGACGCGGAGCGCGAGGGCGAGGTGCGCCGCACGGAGCTCATCAGCGCCCGACGCCTGCCGCAGGAGGCGTGGCTTTCCGAAATTGAGCGCACGGACGCGGCCTACCGCGCCGCCGCTCCCGCCACGCAGACGGGCCGCGAGCGCGCGGTGCTGGTGGGGATTGAGAGCGAAACGTCGCTGGACGAATTGGAGGAGCTGGCCAGGACGGCGGGCGCCGAAACGGTGCTACGCGTTTTGCAAAAGCGCCCCAGGCCCGACGCGGTTTTCTGCGTGGGACGGGGCAAGGCGGAGGAGTTGAGCCTGCGCTGCCAGGCCGTGCAGGCCGATCTGGTCATCTTCGACGAGGAGCTCTCGGGGGTGATGCAAAAAAACCTCGAGGAGATTCTCAGGCTCAAGGTCATCGACCGAACGGCGCTGATTCTGGACATCTTCGCCTCCCGCGCCAGCACGCGCGAGGGCAAGTTGCAGGTGGAGATGGCCCAGCTCAAGTACCGCAGCCAGCGCCTGCTGGGGCAGGGGCTGGTTTTGAGCCGCCTGGCGGGCGGCATCGGCACGCGCGGCCCGGGCGAGAGCAAGCTGGAAGTCAACCGCCGCCGCATCCGCGAGCGCCTGACCGATCTGGAGCGCGAGCTGGAGCAGATCGAGCGCCAGCGCGGATTGCGCCGCCAGAGCCGCGAGAGGAGCGGCATCCCCATCATCGCGCTGGTGGGCTACACCAACGCGGGCAAATCCACGCTCTTCAACCGCCTCACCGGCGCGGGCGTGTACGTGGAAAATCAGCTGTTCGCCACCCTGGACAGCGTCAGCCGTCCCATCGAGCTTCCCCATGGCGCAAAGGCGCTGTTGGTGGACACCGTGGGCTTTATCCGAAAGCTCCCCCACGAGCTGGTCAAGGCCTTCCGGGCGACGCTTGAGGAGGCGAGGCTGGCCGATGTGCTGGTGCTGGTCTCCGACGGCGCCGATCCCCAGATGGACGGCCGACGCCGCACGGTGGAGGAGGTCCTCGACAGCCTCGGCGCCACGGAGGCCCCCCGCATCGAGGCCATCAACAAATCCGACCTGCTCCCCTCGCAAGCCGGCCGCCTGCCGGGCGCATCCTATCTCAGCGCCGCCACGGGCGAGGGGGTGGAGGAGCTTTTGCTGCGCGTGGAAAAGGAGCTGGACGCCGGGACGCAGGAGGTCCGATTGCTCATTCCCTTCAGCCGCTACGGCCTGTTGAGCCGTCTGCACGGCATGGGAACGGTGCTGGAGCAGCGCCATGTGGCCCAGGGCGTGGAGGCGCTGGTGCGGCTGGATGCGCAAAATGTAAAATTTGTCTGCCGGGAAGGGGCACAGGTGCTCGGCGGCGAAAAGATGTAGTTGCTAAAATGTTACGGAAATGATACAATGAAGTGAAAGGGTGTGATGAGGCTTTGCTTTTGGGAAAGGTGCTGTCCGTCGTGGCCGCTTCGGCCGCGCTGCTTGAGGGCAGTATGAAAGCGGCTCTCCCGGATAAGAATATGGAGGGAGAGATATTTCTCATCAACCGCCAGCACTCGGTGAGCGAGTATTTTGTTCCCGAGACGCTGCGCAAGGTGGAAGCCATCGGAATGTCCCAGTCCATGCGTGAGGACGCTGCCGCGGCCCTTGAGGAGATGTTCGCCGCGGCCAAGGAGGAAGGGATCAACCTCTCCACCGTTTCCGGCTACCGCAGCTACTCCAAGCAGGCCACCATCTACGCCCGCAAGAAGGCTTCGCAGGGAGAGGAGGCGGCGGACCGCGTTTCCGCGCGCCCCGGCACCAGCGAGCACCAGCTCGGCCTGGCGATGGACATCGCCAAGAAGGGCAGTTCGCAGCTCAACAGCGCCTTTGCCGAAACCAAGGAGGGTCAGTGGGTTGCCGCAAACGCCCACCGCTTCGGCTTTATCGTGCGCTATCCCAAGGAGTATGAGGATGTGACGGGCTATATGTACGAGCCCTGGCACGTGCGCTATGTGGGCAGGGAGCAGGCGCAGGCCATCTATGAATCCGGCGTTCCCATGGAAACCTACATGACCGGCTACAAGCTGGGCGTGTATGATTTTTTGCTCCATCAAGCTACGAATGAATGAGGTGCTCGCATGAACAAGCTGGTGTGCGGTATTCTGACGGTGATCCTCTGCCTGTCCGCCTTCGGAGCGCTCGCTCAGGAGTCCGACCTGCCCGAGGTGCGCTGGACCTTCCCCGTGTCCCTGACGGAGATCCAGTCCAAATACGCGGTGCTGGTCAACGCCGACAACATGCTCGACAAGGACTTCGAGCCCGATCCGCTGGTGAAGGTGACGGGCGTCAAGCGCGCGACGTCCGCGGCCGTCTACCTGGAGGAGACGGCGGCCAAGGCCCTTGAGGAGATGTTCACCGCCGCGTCGCATGTGACGGAATACGTCTATGTCAACGAGGCGGGCAAGGAAAAGACTGCGACGTATGACGAGGATACGGGCATGGTGCTCTATCTCAAGAGCGGCTACCGCAGCTACGGCACGCAGTCCACCACCTACGCCAATTACCTGGCGCGCAACAACAACGTCGATGACGGTTATGTCGCCAAGCCGGGTTCCAGCGAGCACCAGACGGGCATCTGCGCCGACATCCTCAACGGCGACTATGCGGGCCGTCCCACCATGACGCAGGACTTCAAGTGGACCCCCGAGGCCCAGTGGATGAAGGAAAACTGCGCCGATTACGGCTTTATCCTGCGCTTCCTGGAGGAATCGGAGGCGGAGACCGGCATCAAGTTCGAGCCCTGGCACTTCCGCTATGTGGGCAAGGAAATCGCTTCCTATATCATGTCCAGGGGCATCACCCTGGAGGCCTTCACCCAGGAGGCCCAGGCGGCGATCGCGGAGTTTGAAAGCCTCGGCGGAGACGTCGAGGAGCAGCTCGCCTACGAGTTTTCCCGCCTCAACGCGCCGCCGGAGAGCTATGTTCTCGACGAGCTGGGCGAGGACGGGGACGCCGAGGTTTCCCTCATTTTCTAAGGAAGAGCGCTTTACTTTTTTCGCGCGACAGGGTACAATGGTCCCCGGCGCAGGGCCGTACAAATGGAAGTGAACGAGGGCTGATATGGGCAAGACGATCGCCATCACCAATCAGAAGGGCGGCGTGGGCAAGACCACGACCGCGATCAACCTGTCTGCCTGTCTGGCCGACGAGGGCAAGCGGGTGCTGCTGGTCGACCTGGACCCCCAGGGCAATACCACCAGCGGCATCGGCGCCGGCGCCGGCGCCCATTCGGCCTACGAGGCGCTGATGGGACGAGCCCCTCTTTCCGCCTGCGTGCAGGGCACGTGCGTCAAGGGCCTGAGCCTGATCCCAGCGGATATCCGCCTGGCGGGCGCGGAGCTTGAGCTGGTGGAGATGGACCGCCGCGAGTACCGATTGAAACATCTGCTCAAAACCATCGAGGGCGATTTTGATTTCCTTTTTGTGGATTGCCCGCCTTCGCTGGGCCTTTTGACCGTCAACGCCCTCACCGCCGCCCAGCGCGTGCTCATCCCGATCCAGTGCGAATATTATGCGCTGGAAGGCGTCTCCAGCCTGATGAACACCGTCAACCGCGTCAAGCACAGCTTCAATCCCGGCCTGGACATCGAGGGGGTGCTTCTGACCATGCTGGATGCGCGCACCAACCTGGGCATCCAGGTGGTGGATTCGGTCAAGAAGCATTTCAAAAGCCGGGTGTTTGCCACGGCGATTCCGCGCAACGTCCGCCTGGGCGAAGCGCCCAGCCATGGCCTTCCCATTCACATGTACGATCCGCGCAGCCTGGGGGCGGACAGCTACCGCAGGCTCGCACAGGAGTTTTTGCAGCGCAACAGATAGGAGTCGGTGAGGATGAAACGCGGCGGACTCGGCAGGGGACTGGATGTGCTCCTGCCCCAGAGCGGCGAATTGCTGGAAACGGTGGTGCGCGACATCGCCATCGACGAGATCGACCCCAATACCGCCCAGCCCAGGCGGGACTTCGACAGGGAATCGCTGGAGCAGCTCGCCGACAGCATCCGCGAGGCGGGCGTGCTCTCCCCGATTTTGGTGGTGGAAAACGGCATGCGCTACCGCATCGTCGCCGGCGAGCGCCGCTTTCGCGCCTCCCGTATGGCCGGGCTTGAGACGGTGCCTTGCATCGTGCGCAGCCTGACCAACGAGCAGCAGATGGAGGCGGCGCTGATCGAGAACCTCCAGCGCCAGGACCTCAATCCCATCGAGGAGGCCACCGCCATCCGCAGCCTCATGCAGGAATGTGGCTACACGCAGGAGCAGGCCGCCCGCAAGCTGGGCAAGAGCCGTCCGGCCATCGCCAACGCGCTCAGGCTTTTGAATCTGCCCAGGGCCGTGACCGATCTGGTGGTCACGGGCGAGCTGTCCGCGGGCCATGCGCGGGTGCTGGCCGGGCTGGACAGCGAGGCGCGCCAGCTTGAGCTGGCGCATCAGTGCGTGCTGCACGGGCACAGCGTGCGCAAGCTCGAGGAGCTTGCCAAGGCCCGTCCCGCCGCGCGCCAGGCCGCCCCGAAGCGGGAGGCCGGACCGGAGCTCATCGCGCTGCAAAACGCCATGCGCGAGGCGCTGGGCCTCAGGACCACGCTCTCGGGCACGGAAACCCGGGGCAAGATCACGCTTTCCTACAACAGCGCAGAGGAGCTGGAGCACCTCTACGAGGTCATCGGACGTTTGCTGGGATAGCCCGGAAAGGTGGTATCATCGCATGCGAATCAACGCCAACAAGAAGATCCATAAGATGAAGCGCGATCCCTACAAGACGCTCCTCAGAGCCGCCGGCATCCTGGCGGCGGTGGTGGCGGTGGGCGTCGGCGCGTTCTATCTGTGCTCGCTGGCGGTTACCGGCGATTATGTCGCCACGCGCGACCGCATCGAGAACGAAAACGCCGAGGCCGAGCTGGAGTTCAACGCCATGATGAACGAGCTTCGCGCCGAGCAAAACGCCGCGCTCAAGCCCGATGCGGGCGTGGTCTCGTCGGCGGACCTGCCGTCATGGGAAGCGACGCTGGCCGATACCCTCTGGCGCATCGAGGACGAGAGCAACGCCGGATTGGAGAACACCAGCACCATCACCCTTGACCGCGCCTCCCTCATCAACGGCGGGCTGCTGCTGGTCAATCAGTGGCACTCCCTCCCCGCGGATTTTTCCAGCGAGGGCCTGGTGAGCGTGGGCACGGCCAGCAACTTCGAGATCCAGGTGCAGGACAACAGCGTCCAGCTCTTCCAGCCCGCCTATGACGCGCTGAGGGAGGCGCTCACCGCGGCCAAGGACGAGGCGGGGCTGGAGTATTATATCGTCATGGAGGGCTATCGCTCGGTGGAGCGGCAGGAGGAGCTGTTCAACGAGGAGATGGAAAAGCTCTCCTCCCGCTACTCCGGCAACACCCTCATTGAGGAAACCAAAAAGAACGTCAACTATCCCGGCAACAGCGACTACAATACCGGCATGTCCTTCCGCATGGACGTCTACCAGCGCGACAACGCCGAGCTCAACAACCAGAAGTTCCAGGCGGATTCGGCGCAGGGCGCGTGGCTGACGGAGAACTGCTGGCGCTTTGGCATCATCTTCCGCTTCCCGGCGGCCGACTTCCCCAAGGGCTGGCAGGACAAGAGCTACAAAACCGGCGTTTCCTCGACCCTCAACCTCTACCGCTACGTCGGCAAGGCGCACTCCGCCGCCATGCGCGTGATGGACCTGTGCCTGGAGGAGTACATCGAGTTTCTGATCGCCCATCCGCATATCTGCATCTATGAGGACGGCGCGCTCAAGTATGAGGTCGTGCGCATCAAGATCTCGGACGACACCCAGAGCGTCCAGCTTCCCGTTCCCAACCCCGCCAGCAGCTACCAGGCCAGCCTGGACAACATGGGCGGCGTGGTGATGGCCTACACCTATTGACCCAGAACAAGACGGGGGAGGCGGCGTGCGCCGGCCTCCCCTGTTTGCGATTCGCGTTAGGGAGGAAATGCCATGCAGCCCCGTCCACTTTTGCTGAAAAACGGCTCGCACGCCGTGCTCAGGCCGGCTGCGCCCGAAGATGCGGCCCGGATGCTGGATTACCTGCGCACCTGCGCGGCGGAAACGGATTTCCTGCTTCGCTACCCGGAGGAGTGGGAGATCCCCGTCGAAAAGGAAACCGCGCTTCTCAGGGAAATGGCCCACAACAGGGATACCATGATGCTGGTATGCGAGGCGGACGGCATCGTCGCCGGAACGTGCCAGGTCATGGTGATGGGCAGGGTCAAGACGAGACACCGTGCCACCGTCTCCATCGCGCTGCGCAGGGCATATTGGGGCCTTGGCATCACGGGCCCCATGTTTGAGGAGATGGAGGCCTTTGCGCGCTCGGCGGGCGTGATTCAGCTGGAATTGGCCTACGCTCAGGGAAACGAACGGGCGCGCCGCCTGTACGACCGCATGGGATTTGCAGAGACGGGCCGGGGGCCCGACGCCATTCGCCTAAAGGACGGGACGCTGGTGGATGAAATTTTCATGATGAAAAAGCTCTAAACCTAACGGCGGCACGCTCCCGATGGGGGCGCGCCGCCGTTTTCAGACCGTCAGATCCGCGACGGTGCAGTTCACCGCTCGAAACAGGTCCTCCGGCCTCATCTCCACCTGATAGCCGATCTTGCCGGCGCTGAAAATGAGGGTATCGCAGAGCTCAACCGTTTCGTCCACCATCGTGGGAAACGGTTTTTTCATGCCGATGGGAGAACAGCCGCCGTGCACATAGCCCGTCAGGGGCAGAAGGTCGCGGCTTTTGAGCATGGCGATGCTCTTTTCGCCCGCCGCCGAAGCGGCCTTTTTGAGCGAAAGCTCCTCGCCCACGGGGATGACGAACACATAGTAACGCCCGCTGGCGCCCTGCGTCACCAGGGTTTTAAAGACGTGCTCCGGGTCTTCTCCCATCAGGCGCGCAGCCTCAACCCCGCCGGGAACGCTGTCGCCCACCGGGTAGGAACGGGGCACATAGGGGATGCCCATGCCGTCCAAGAGGCGCATGACATTGGTTTTATCCAAGGGGAAACACCTTCTTTGGTAGGGCTGCAACCATCACTCCAGCGTGCTTGTGGGCGCGCCGCAGACCAGGCACGGGCTGTATTGATTGATGTAGGAGCCCAGCTCGCTGTAGGGGAAGCTACCCGTCAGCGGCTGGTATTCCTCGGCCACGCTGGAGCAGTAGGGATCGAGGTGATAGAAGCTTCCGTTGTTGACGTTATAGTACAGAAGCGTGCTGCCGGCCGGCGCGGGGGTGACGGTGTTGCGCGGCGTCGAGGTAGGGTCGGCCACGGTCAGGTCGTTGACCACGTTTTCATCAGAGCTTTGTACCTCGTCGTTGGTGGCCAGCGAATTGGGATCGACATACCACTCATTTCCCTCCTTGGTCATGATGACCATGAAGCGGTAGATGGAGGGGTCCTTGCCGTTGTTTTTGTTGATGGTGGCGGTCATGGTCACGGTGCGGCTGTTGTCCTGATCCGTCCCGGAGATCTCTTCAATATGGTATTCCTCCGGCGTGCGGTTGGCCAAAAGCACAAACAGCGCCGTGGAGGGGTTCTCCTGCGCGCTGGCCCAGCTGGGCTGCACCAGGCTGACCATTTTCTCAGGGTTGTTGTTTTGCCACAGCGCCATGAAGGTTTCCAGCCGCTGTTCGGCCTCCGACGGGCCGGAGGGCGTGGGCGAAGGCGTGGGCGAAGGCGTTTCGGTGGCGGCAGCCGCGGCGGCGTTGGCGTCCGGCGAGACGGTGGCCTGCACGGAGGCCGGCTGGCTGCCCGGCGCTCCCGTACGCAGTACGTCCCGCCCGCCCTGCATCATCATGGCGATGGTGACGATGCAAAGCGCCACATAGACCATGCTTACGATCAGGCGGGTGACGGAGGAGAACATCTGCCGGTACCACATTCCGCCCAGGCCCAGCACGCAGAGGCCGAGAAAGACATAGCGGATCACATCCAGAGACGCGGGCACAAACAGACAGGGGATAAAAGCCAGGGGCAGAAGCCCGAAAAGAAAGACGGACCAGAGCCTGTCGGCGTTCATGGGCGTGCGCTCCCGCGCGGGCTGGCGCGGCGGCGTGCGCAGGTTGTACATGGGAGGCTGCTGGGCTTCGGGCGCCGCCTGCGGCTGCTGCATCGGCGGATAGACGGGCGCGGGCTGGGCAAAGGCGGCCGGGTTGTGCGGCATGACGGGCTGGTTCCCGTAACCGGACATCGTCGGACGCTGAGGCGGCATGGGGCCGGAATAACCCGGATACATCGCGGGCTGGACCGCGGGACGGCCTCCCTGCTGGGCGGAAGGCTGCGCTGCGGGAGGGACGAAGCCCTGCGTGCGCGGCGAGAAACCCGCGGCGGGAGGCACATAGGCGCTGTTGCCCAGCGGCGGCGCGGCATGGCTCCCACTGGCGGCAAAGCCCGGATAAGGGGGCTGCATGGCCGCCGTGGGCTGAATAAAGCTGGGAGCGGCAAAAGGAACCTGCGCCGTGGCCTGCGTCTGAGGCATGTAATAGGGCGGAGGAGGCGTGAAGCCGCTCTGCGGCGCGCTCTGGCCGAACGCCTGCGCCGCCTGGGAAAAGGCGGCGGGCGGGACTGCGGAGGCAGGATCGGGCACCCTGGCGAAATCAGGGGTTTCCGGGGCCTGCCGCACAGGGTTTTTTTTCATAAAACCGCGCTTCTGCATCCCGTAGGTGGGCGTGGAAGCGTACTTCATGCGGTTTGCGTTCATGCTACATCTCCTTGCATGGCCGTGGGTGCGAATCCGAAAACAGAGCGTGCGCCGGCACAGACTCCATCCTATTATATCACATATTGCGGCATTGTAAACACGGCGCGTCGTTTTTGAAAAGAAAAGTAACACATTTTGGAAGAACGGTGTCGGGAGAACGCCGGAGCAAAGCAGGCAGGCCAAAATCCGCATCGGCGGACACGGGAAGGAAAGTATTAAATATGTAACAATTTCGGCTCGCCAAAACCTTTTGGGGAATCAGTTGCGAAAAGGCCGACAATCATGTATAATTATCCTGATCTGTTGCGCATTTGCGAATGGGTCAGCATTGTGGGCGGCTTGCCGCCGCGCAAGGAGGCGCAGGACAAACATGGAGTGCAAGATCAAAAATGACATAGGCACGATCTACATCACAGAGGACGTGATGCTCAAGGTGGTCGGCTACGCCGCGCTGGAGTGTTACGGCATCGTGGCCATGTCCAGCAAGCGGGCCAAGGACGGCCTGGTGGAATGGCTGGGCCGCGAAAACCTGTCCAAGGGCGTGCAGCTCAAGCTGGTGGACGACATGCTGGATGTGGATCTGTTCATCATCGTGGAATATGGCATTTCCATCGCCGAGGTTTGCAAGACCATCGTGGAAACGGTGCGCTACAAGCTGGAAAGCATGACGGGCGTGAAGGTGCGCCGCGTCAACATCTCCGTCGAGGGCGTTCGCGTCTGATTATTTGCGTGTCAGGAGGAAAAACCTTTGATACAGACCAAGACGATTGACGGCGTGCTGCTGCGCGACATGGTGGTGACCGGCGCGGCCCTGCTGGAAAAGAACCGCGAAGCGGTGGATGCCCTGAACGTGTTCCCCGTGCCCGACGGCGATACGGGCACCAATATGAGTCTGACCATGGCCTCCGCCACCAAGGAGGTCAACCAGAAGGAATACCTCAGCGCGGGCGAGGCGGCGGCGGCCCTGGCCAAGGGCGCGTTGCGCGGCGCGCGCGGCAACAGCGGCGTGATCACCTCACAGCTCTACCGCGGCTTTGCGCGCGCGCTGGAGGGCATCGAAAGGATCACGCCCGTGCAGTTTGCCCAGGCGCTCAGGCGCGGCGCGGAGACGGCCTACAAGGCGGTCATG
>CALVKX010000047.1 GCA_944333375.1 uncultured Eubacteriales bacterium | reverse complement strand
TTTCATCCACCACGCCGATCTTGATGCCGGTGCCGCCCAAATCAATGCCGATATAGACCATAGAAAAGCCTCCCCGTTATCAGGTGTGATTTGCGGAGTTCTGCGCGATCAGTTCGTTGAGGCGGCGGTCCAGCTCATGCGCGGCGCTGTAGCCCATGCGCTTGAGGCTGAGGTTGCGCGCGGCCACCTCGATGATGATGGCCAGGTTGCGTCCCGGCCGGACGGGCATGGTCTGGTAGGGCACCTTCACGCCCAGAATGGTCACGGTTTCCTCCGTCAGGCCCAGCCGGTCGTATTCCTTGGAGGAGTCCCACTTTTCCATGTGGATGACCATGTCGATGGACTTGCTGACGATGACCGAGCCCACGCCGTACATGGCGCGGATGTCGATGATGCCGATGCCGCGGATTTCCATGAAGTGACGCACCATCTCCGGCGATTCGCCCACCAGCCGGTCGTCGGCCACGCGGCAGATATCCACCACGTCGTCGGCCGCGAGCTGGTGCCCGCGCTTGACCAGCTCCAGCGCCGCCTCGCTCTTGCCCACGCCGCTCTCGCCCGTGAGCAGAATCCCCACCCCGTAGACGTCCACCAGAACGCCGTGGCGCGTGACGTGCGGGGCGAGCACGCGGTTTAGGTACATGATGGCCTGAAGGGTGAACTTGGTGGTCTTGAGCTTGCTTTGAAATACCGGGATGTCGTGCGCGCGGGCGATCTCCAGAAGGTCGCGCGGGGGCGTCATGCCCCAGCAGGTGATGATGCAGGGGATGGGATAGCTCATGTATTTTTCCAGCACTGGGCGGCGCGTGCGCACGTCCAGCGATTCCAGGTACGTCATCTCCACCTTGCCGATGACCTGCGGCCGCTCATGGGCGAAATACTCGTAAAAGCCGCAAAACTGCATGCCGGGGCGGTTGATGTCGGTGACGTTGATGTCCAGCTGGGTCTTGGTGGTGGGACAAAGCAGCTCAAGGTTTAGCTTGGTGCGAAAGTTCTCCAGGTCGATCATGCGGGGGCCTCCTTACAGGATGTGCCGGGCCACGAAACGGGCCACGCCGTCCTCGGTGTTGGGGCGGCAGACGCAGGCGGCGGATGCGCGCAGCTCGGGGATGGCGTTGCCCATGGCCACGCTGTTGGGGGTGAAGGCGAGCAGGCTCATGTCGTTGAGGCTGTCGCCGAAGGCCAGGGTGCGCTCGGGCGCAATGCCGATGCGCCCGGCCAGGCGCGAAAGCGCCTCGCCCTTGGTGGCGCCCGGCGGCTCAGCCTCCAGAAAATAGGGCTTGCTCATGGTAAAGACGGCCCGGCCCCGGAAGCGCTCGGCCGCGGCCGGCATGAGGCGCAGCACCGCCTCGGGCTCGGCGACGCTGAGCACCTTGGGGGTGGGGAAATCCACAAACGCGCACAGGTCGCCCACGGCCACGCCCCGCATGCCCGAGGAGCGCTTGTAGCGCCGGGCGATGTCGCACTCCCGGGCATAAAAGAAGGCGTCGTTGGTGTAGACCTGCACATAGAAGCCGTTTTCGGCGAGGAAGGCGCACAATTCGCGCGCCAGGGAGGCCTCCAGGGTGAGCTGCTCAAGCAGCCGGTGGTCCGCGCCCACGATCTCCGAGCCGTTGCCGCCGATGTAGGGCAGGCCCGTGTCCAGCTCGGCCATGAAGGGGTACATGCTGGCGTGCGTGCGTCCGCTGCAGGGGATCAGGCGGATGCCGCGGCGCTTGACCTCGGCCATCACCTCCAGCGTGTAGGGGCTGAGCCGGCTCTGGCCGTCAAGCAGCGTGTCGTCCAGATCGGTCACGATGGTGTCGATGGTCATGCCCGCGCTCCCTTCCCGCCGGGGCGCCGGATGTCAAAAAAGCGCCGCAGCAGGGCGGCGGCTTCCGCCTCCAGAAGCCCGCCCACACAGGGCAGGCGGTGATAGAAGGCAGGGTCGCTGGTCAGGGCGTAGACGCTTTCGGCGCAGCCCTGGCGCGTGTCCCGGGCGCCGAAGTAGCACTGGTCCAGACAGGCCATCACCATCGCGCCCGCGCACATGGGGCAGGGCTCCAGCGTCACATACAGCGTGCAGCCGGTCAGCCGCCTCGCGCCCAGCGCGCGCGCGGCCTGACGGATGGCCAGCATTTCGGCATGCGCCGTGGGGTCCTGCGTCTGCTCGCGCAGGTTGTGCGCCCGCGAGAGCACCCGCTCCCCCTGCGCGACCACCGCGCCCACGGGCACCTCGCCCTGCGAAAGCGCGGCCCGGGCTTCCTCCAGCGCCAGGCGCATCATCGCCTCCTGCGGGCTCATACGGCCGTGGCCCGCTCCTGGGGCGAGGGGCAGGCGCTGTTGACCTGGTCGGCCTCCTTGAAGGTGGGCACCAGCTCATGCAGGCAGGCCAGCATGTCGCCGCCCTCGTCCAGGCAGCGCTGAAGCCGCTCGAGCATCCGCTCCAGCGTGGACTTGTCCACCAGCTCGGGCTTGGCCACGAAGATCTTCTCGCTCTCGGTCTTGGCGATGCCCTCGCCCGCGAGCAAAAGCTCCTCATAGAGCTTCTCTCCGGGCCGCAGGCCCATGTAGACGATCTCCACCTTGCGCCCGTCGCGCGGGGCGTAGAGCTGGATCATGCGCTCGGCCAGCTCGCGGATCTTGACCGGGCGGCCCATGTCCAGAACGAACAGCTCCCCGCCCTTTGCCATGCTGGCGGCCTTGAGCACCAGGCAGGCGGCCTCGGGGATGGTCATGAAATAGCGGATGATGTCCGGGTGGGTGAGCGTCACCGGCCCGCCCGCGCGGATCTGCTGCTCAAAGAGCGGGACCACGCTTCCGTGCGAGCCCAGCACGTTTCCAAAGCGCACGGCAGTGAACTCCGTGTCGGTCTGGGCGTTGAGGGCCTCGATAATCATTTCCGCCAGCCGCTTGGTCGCGCCCATGACGTTGGTGGGGTTGACGGCCTTGTCGGTGGAGATGAGCACGAAGCGCTTTACGCCGTGGCGCACCGCGGCCTGCGCGGTCCGCCAGGTGCCAAAGACGTTGTTCTTGACCGCCTGGTCGGGGCAGTCCTCCATGAGCGGCACGTGCTTGTGCGCGGCGGCGTGCAGCACCACCTCGGGCCGGTAGCGGGCGAAGATCTCGTCCAGGCGCTGCGGGTCGCGGATGGAGCCCACGCAGAGGATGAGCTTTTGTCTGAGCGCGTCGCCGTAGAGGAGCTTGAGCTCGCTGAAGAGGTCGTACATGTAGTTTTCGCTGATATCATAGAGGATGATGCGCTCGGGCTCCAGCGGAAGGAGCTTTCGGCACAGCTCGCTGCCGATGGAACCGCCGCCGCCGGTGATGAGGACGGTCTTTCCGCGGAAAAACGCGGCGACGGGCGTCATGTCCAGCTGTTCCTCGGGGCGGCCCAGGAGGTCGCCGATGTTGACGTCGCGCACCAGGGCGCCGGAAACGGCAGTCGCGCTGCCCAGGTCCTGCAGGGGCGAGACGCGGCGAACGCGGCAGCCGGTGGCCAGGCACTTTTCGATCAGGGGCTTGAGATCGCCCCAGGGGGTGGCGATGGCGATGATGATCTCGTCCACGCGGTAGTCGCTGGCGAGCTTGAGGATGTTGCCGGAGCCGCGCACCACGGGCACGCCGCTGAGCTCCGAGCCGGTGCGGATGCGGTCGTCGTCAACCACCAGCACGGGCACGCGGTTGCCGTAGCTGCCGCGCTGCATCTCGTGCACGACGCTCGCGCCCGCCCAGCCCGCGCCCACCACCATCACCCGGCGCACGTCGTCGCGCGGCGCGCGCAGGAGCGTGAAGCGCTCGCGGGTGACCGCGATGCGGTAGAGAAGCCTCGAGCCGCCCACCATGGCCATGGAGATGATCCAAAACAGCAGATAGACCATCCGGTGCAGCCTGAACAGGTTTTCGGGGCGCACGAAGGCGTTGGCCGCCAGGGAGAACAAATACGTCAGCAGCGAGGCAGCCAATGTGGCCAGGGCGATGCGCAGCACGTCGCTTGCGGAGGCGTACTGCCACATGGTGCGGTACATGCCCATAAGATAGAACACGACGAGAAAGATGACCGTCATGGCCGGCGCCAGACGGATGGAATTTTCAAAAAAACTGTAGGAGATGTTGGAGGAGTAGCGCACCACCTGCGCCAAAAACAGCGCCGCATTGACCAGCAGCACGTCAAGGAGCACCCACAGAAGCGTGCGCGCCGGTTTTTTCAGTCTGGGCTTTGCACAAGTCACACAGCCGCCTCCCCGAGCCATCAATGGCGAAGTCACATACATCCCCATTATACCACAGAAAGCGGCAGATGCAAGCGCGGGCCTAGCCGGCCAGGCGCACCCCGTAGCGCGCCATCCACAGGTTGAGCTGGACCATATAGGCGATGGTCTGGGGCGTGGTCATCAGCTGCCCGTACCAGGGGATGGAACGGTCGCAGCGCAAAAGCAATTCCAGCGGCTCGCGGCGAATGAGGGTGAGCAGCGGGGAGGCGGGATCGTCGAGGATCTCGCGCAGCATCCGGCTGACGGCGGCGCGGTAGGCGGGGTGGCGGGTCTTGGGATAGGGGGATTTTTTGCGCCACAGCACCTTCTGGGGCAGCAGCCCCCGCATGGCGTGGCGCAGCAGGCCCTTTTCATGGCCGTGGTATTCCTTCATTTCCCAGGGCACGGTGTAGAGATACTCGGCGAGGCGGTGGTCGCACAGCGGCGCGCGGACCTCCAGCCCGCTGTACATGCTCATGCGGTCCTGACGCTCCAGCAGGGTCTGCATGAACCAGCGCTCGTTGAGGCAGGTCAGCTCCTTGACATGCCGCTCGTCCGCGGGCTGGTCTTCGCAAAGCGGGGTCGCGCGAAGCGCCGCGCGCAGGCGGGCGTCCACGTACGCCTCCGCGCCGGTCAGCTCCAGCCATTCGGGCCGGAGAAACTCCGCGCGGTAGGCGGTGGACTGGGCCCAGGGAAAGCCGTATTTTTCCCGCACGCCCTCGTCGCGAAACCACGGATAGCCCCCGAAGATCTCGTCGGCGCACTCGCCGCTGAGCGCGACGGGTGCGCGGCGCTTCACCTCGCCGCACAACAGGAGCATCGAGGCGTCCACGTCCGCCATGCCCGGAAGGTCGCGCGCCAGCACCGAGTCCTCCAGCGCGTCGGCGAGCGCCGCGGTGCCCAGCACGATCTTCTCGTGCCGCATGCCCAGCGCGCGGCGCATCAGGGCGATGTGGCGGTCGTCGCTTTCGGGCCCGGCGGCGGGAAAGCGCTCGTCGCCCTCATGGGCGACGGAAAAGGTGCGCAGCTCCGCCCCCAGCTCCCTGAGGCGCCGGGCGGCCACCGCCGCCAGAATGGACGAGTCCAGGCCGCCGGAGAGAAGCACGCACAGGGAGGCGTCCGTGGGAAGCTGCCGCTCCACGGCGTCCAGCACCAGCCATCGCACCTTCTCGGCCGTCTGCTCAAAGGTGTCCGTATGCGGGTGGTCCTGCACGCTCCAGTAGCGGCGCAGCCGCAGGCCGCCCGCGGTGCAGCGGGCGCAGTGCGCGGGCTCAAGCTCATGCACGCCGCGAAACACGCCGCAGCCGGGCGTGCGGCCCGGGCCCATGAGCACGATTTCCGCCACGCCCTCGGGCCCCACGACCGGCTCCACGTCCGGGTGGGCCAGGAGGGTCTTGAGCTCCGAGGCAAAGAGCAGCCGGCGCCCGCGCCGGGCGTAGAACAGGGGCCTGACGCCCATGCGGTCCCGCGCCAGAAACAGCCGCCCGGCCTGTTCCTCCCATACGGCGAAGGCGAAGACGCCGTTGAGCTTGTCAAGGCAGCCCTCGCCCCAGGCCAGGTAGGCGCACAGCAGCGCCTCCGCGTCCGAGCGCGTGCGCGGGGCCAGCCCCAGCCCCGTCAGCTCCGCGCGCACCTCGTCGGCGTTGTAGAGTTCGCCGTCGTACACCAGCACATAGTGCTCCCCGCCGCGCCACGCCTCCATGGGCTGGCGGCCGTTGTCCGGGTCCGTCACGCACAGCCGGGCGTGCAGAAGCGCCGCCTCGTTGTCCAGATACCGCCCCTGCTGATCCGGTCCCCGCCGCCGCATGGTGTTGAGCATTTCCTCGTAGATTTCCGGCGTATGGGCCGCGTCCCCGCCCCAGTCGATCACGCCCGCGATTGCGCACATGCCAGCCGTCTCCCTCCAAACCAAAGGGCGTTCCTCCGTCGGGAGGGAACGCCCGTGTTCGCTTCAGCATATGCGGCCGCCTGCGCGGATGTGACTTAACTTTGCTTTTCCTCCTCCGCCCGCTGCATCAGCCCGTCCACCGCGTCCACGATGGCGGGGAGCTCCGGGGAGATGGTGCACACGTGCGGCACGCCGCTCAGCCACAGCTTGCGGCGCACCTCGCTGCCCACGCCCTCCAGGATGCAGTCCGCGCTGCCCTCCCAGATGGTCTCGTCCCCGCTGCTCTGCACGCACAGGATGGGGCAGGTGATGTTGAACAGGTTCCGGCGGGCCAGGCGGATCAGGTGGTTGAGATCCGCGCCCTTGGCCGTGGGAAAGCCCGTATAGCCAAAGTCGTACTCGGGGTCGAGCCGCTCGGCGCGCTCGCCGGGGGCGCCCCAGGAGATGCGGCGCACGAACAGCGAAGCGGGCCCGGCCAGCGAAAGAAAGCGGTTCTTGACCGCCATGGGCGCGGAGATGGGCACGCAGCCGTCCACCTTCATCTGCTCGGCCGCCAGCAGCGCCAGCACGCCGCCCATGGACAGCCCGCAGACGGTGAAGGTGCGAAGATCGCCCATCATCTCCAGCGCCGCCTCCTTGACGGCCTGCAGCCAGATCTGCCAGTCCGCGCGGGCCATGTCCTCCTCGGTGGTGGCGTGCCCGGGAAGGTTGATGGTGCGCACCGTGCGGCCGCGCGCCGCCAGGCCGTCGGCCAGCTTGCGCATGTGCGAGGCGCTGCCGGTGAAGCCGTGCACGAGCAGGATGCCGTTGTCGCCGCCGCGGTGGTAGAAGGGGCGGCAGACCTCGCGCTCAAAATAGCCGGGCTGGGTGGGCTTCATGGGTCAGGACTCCCTTCGGATCAAGGCGTGGGTTACTAAGCTCTATGCGGCCGGGGACGGGCTTATGCGTCCAGGCGCTCGATGTCCTCGCGCTTGCCCATGACCAGCAGCGTGTCGCCTTCCTCAAAGCCCATATCGGGGGCGGGGGCGACCAGAAACCGGTCCGCGCGGTGGATGGCCAGAATGTTGACGCCGTATTTGCGCCGGACGTTGACGCCGATGATGCTGTCGCCCACCCAGCGCTGGGGCACGCGGATCTCCATGATCTGGTAGTCGTCGCTGAGATTCATCAATTCCAGCACGTTGGGCGTGATGATGGAGCGGGCCAGGCGCGCGCCCATGTCGCGCTCGGGGAAGATGACGCGGTCGGCGCCGATCTTGCGCAGCACCTTGGCGTGCAGGTCGTCGTTGGCCTTGGCCACCAGATAGGGCACGCCCAGCTCCTTGAGCAGCACGCAGACCAAGATGCTGTCCCGCGTGTTCTGGCCGATGCTGACGATGGCGGCGTCGAAATTCTTGACCCCGAGCGTGGCCAGAAGCGTTTCGTCCGTGGCGTCCAGCTGCATGGCCTGCGTCACGTGCGGGGCGATGGCGTCCACCAGCTCCGCGTCCGCGTCCACGGCCAGCACCTCCTGGCCGAGCTCGCACAGGGTTCGGGCCAGGCTGGTGCCGAAGCGCCCCAGGCCCAGCACCAGAAACTGTTTGCTCTTCATAAAAATCCGTCCTTTCCGTCAGCCGATCATGATCTTTTCCTCGGGATAGTGCACGCGGTTGGCCCGCCGGTTTTCAAGCCGGCCGGCAAGGGCGCAGGCCAGCGTGAGCGGCCCCACGCGGCCGAAGTACATCAGCGGCATCAGCACCCAGTGCGAGGCTGGGGTCAGCGTGGGGGTGTTGACGCTGGAAAGGCCGGTGGTGCTGAAGGCGGAGATGGTTTCAAAGAGGATGTCCAGAAAGTCGTGCCCGCTTCCCCGCTCGATCATGCTGATGAGGCAGGTGGCGGCCAGGATGACCGCCTGAGCGATGAGCACGATGGTCACGGCCCGGCGCGCCGTATCGGGGGACAGCTCGCGCCTAAACACGGAAATGCGCTCATGTCCGCGGGCCACCTGCATAACGATGAGCACCAGAAGCGCCGCCGTGGTGGTCTTGACGCCGCCGCCGGTGGAGGCCGAGGACGTGCCCACGAACATCAGCACGCCGGAGATGAGCTTGCTGGCGTCCGTCAGGGAAGCCTGGTCCAGGGAGGCAAACCCCGCCGTGCGGCAGGTGACGGGCTGGAAAAACCCGTTGTATACCTTCTGCCACGCGTTCAGACCGCCGCCCAGCGTGGCGGGGTTGCTCCATTCCAGCGCGAGGATGGACAGCGTGCCAAAGGCCAGCAGCCCTCCCGTCGTCACCAGAACCAGCCGGGCGTGGACCGACAGCCTGCGCCAGCGGAAACGGGTGCTAAGACATTCCAGAATCACCGGGAATCCGAGGCCGCCGAGAATGATGAGGGCGCCCAGCGTAAGCACCACCACGGGCTCGCCGGTCAGGTGCGTGAGGCTCCGATAGCCTCCGAAGAGGTCAAAGCCCGCGTTGCAAAAGGCGCTGACCGAGGTGAACAGGCTCTGCCAGACGCCCCGGGCGGGCCCGTAGAGCGGGATCAGGCGCGTCATGAGAAGAAGCGCCCCCGTCAGCTCGATAATCAGCGCGATCAGGAAAAACCACAGCGTGAGGCGCACCATGCCCGTGAGCGAACTCTGGTTCATCGCGTCGCGCAAAATCACCCTGTCCCGCAGCGAGATGCGCCGGCCCAGCGCCACCATAATCAGCGTGGCGAAGGCCATGAAGCCCAGCCCGCCGACCTGAATGAGCATCAGAAGCACGACCTGCCCGAAAAAGGACAATTCCACCCCGACATCCACGATCGACAGACCCGTCACGCACACCGCCGAGGTGGCCGTAAACATCGCCTGACGCACGCCCACGGACCGGCCGTCCGCCGAGGAAAGGGGCAGCGCCAGCACCAGCCCGCCGGCCAGGATCAGAAGAAAAAAGCCAAGCGCCAAAAAGCGCTCCGGCTTGATGGAGCGTCTGGGGGACGCGGGTCTGCTTTCGGCTTGCACGCTGGGCCTCCTGCATGTCATGAAAAATCATCGCAGCCTGCGGGTACAGGGGTATTATATTCGCTTTTCTGACTTTTGTACAGACGGTTTTTCCCCGCGCCTCCGGCGGCGGATGCGACCGGGGACGCGGGGAAACGCTCAGAAGCCCACGGGCTCGAAATCGGCGGCGCCGTGCTTGCACAGGGGGCAGATGAAATCCGGGGGCAGCTCGTCGCCCTCGTAGAAATATCCGCAGATGCGGCAGACAAATCCGCGGCGCGGCTTTTCAGCCTCCCTGGCGGGGGCGGGCTTTGGCTTTACGTTGGCAAAGTAGTAGGCGTAGGTCATGGAGGGCGCGGCGCTGAGCTTTCGCGCCTCCGTCACCAGCGCGATGTAGAGCATATGGGTGCCGCAGTCGATGGCCTGCTCGACCTTGCCCGAAATCAGGGCGTTGGCGGGGCCGCCGATGTAGCGAAGGCCGTTTTCGCTCACCGGGTCGGTCCGGCCCGCGAACTTGTCCACGTCCCGGCCGCTCTGAAAGCCGAAGTGGCGGAACAGGTCCATCGGGGCCGCCTCGGTCAGCACGCTTACGTTAAAGACGCCCGTGCGCTGGATGACCTCGTTGGTGAAGTTGCGCTTGTTGACGCTCACGGCGATGCGGGTGGGGTCCTCGGTCAGCTGGGTGACGGTATTTACAATGCAGCCGCAGTCACGGCTGCCCTCGCGGGCTGTCAGGACATACAGCCCGTAGCTCAGGGTGAACAGGGCGGTGGGATCAAGCGCCATGGGGATGCCTCCTTTGAATATGGGATATGCCTTTTAGACTACCCCAAAACATGGGTGCCGAAACCGATGTTTTGTGGTATACTGTGAAAAAAACGGAAGGGGAGAGGCCTATGGCGGCCTGGCGGCGCGTGGCGTACCCGGAGGACAGGCGGGCGGCATACCGCCTGCTGGAGGAGCAGCTCGCCGCGCTCATGGAGGGCGAACGGGACGCCCTGGCCAACATGGCCAACGCGAGCGCGCTGGTTTTTCAGGCTTTGCCCGATCTCAACTGGGCGGGATTTTACCTTTACAAACAGGGGATGCTGGTGCTGGGGCCGTTTCAGGGCATGCCCGCGTGCGTGCGTATTCCCCTGTCGCGGGGCGTGTGCGGCGCGGCGGCGCGGGAGAGGCGGACGCTGGTGGTGGAGGATGTGCACGCCTTTCCCGGGCATATCGCCTGCGACAGCGCTTCGGCCAGCGAGATCGTGATCCCCCTGCTGGCGGGGGAAAAGCTGCTGGGCGTGATGGATTTGGACAGCCCCGTTCGCGGGCGCTTTGACGAGACGGACCGCCAGGGGCTGGAGGGCCTGGCCTCGAGGCTTGCGCAGGGATGCGACTGGGGGGAAAACGCTTGCAACCCCGCGCGCAATCCTGTACAATAGCACGGTGCCCGCCGGGGCGCGGGCAGCTTTCACCAAGGAGAGGAAAACGGCCATGCGAATCAGCAAATCCGCCATTCTTGAAGGGCTTCGGGCGCTTTATCCCGACGCGCGGCCCGAGCTGAACTTCCGAAATCCCTACGAGACGCTGGTGGCCGTGATGCTTTCGGCCCAGTGCACGGACAGGCAGGTCAACAAGGTGACGCCCGCACTCTTTGCGCGCTACCCCACGGTGCGCGACATGGCGGCCGCCAGCGTCGAGGACGTCTATCCCATGGTCAAAAGCTGCGGCTTTAAGACCAAGGCGTCCAATATCGTGGCCGCCTGCCGCCTCATCCTGCAAAACCACGGGGGCGAGGTGCCCGGCAGCATGGAGGCGCTCACCGCCCTGCCCGGCGTGGGACGCAAAACCGCCAACGTGGTCCTGGCAAACGCCTTCGGCGTGCCGACCATCGCCGTGGACACGCATGTCTTTCGCGTCTCCAACCGCCTGGGGCTGGCTGACGCCAGGACGGTGGAGGAGACCGAGCGCCAGCTCCAGAAGGCCATTGCCAAAAAGGACTGGGTCGCGGCGCATCACTGGCTGATCTTTCACGGGCGGCGGGTGTGCCACGCCAGAAACCCCGAGTGCGCCACCTGCGCGCTCAGGCCGCTTTGCAAGGCCGCCCGCGCCGCGGGCGGCGCGCTCGTCACCCCCGCGCCCGTGCGCAGGACGGTTCAGGGCTGATTTTTCATAAAGGAGCGATCGGATGGCATCTTTCGTGGACCGGGTCAGAATCACCGCCAAGGCGGGCAACGGCGGCAACGGCTGCGTGTCGTTTCACCGGGAGAAATTCGTGCAAAACGGCGGCCCGGACGGCGGCGACGGCGGCAACGGCGGAAACGTCGTCATTCTTGCCGACCCCAACATGCACACCCTGCTGGATTTCCGCTTTCACAGCAAGTACCTGGCCGAAAACGGCGCGGACGGCGCCGGCGCGCGCTGCCACGGAAAGCGCGGCCAGGATCTGGTCATCAAGGTGCCGGTGGGCACCGTGTTTCTGCGCGAGGAGGACGGGGCCGTGGTGGCCGACATGAGCCAGCCGGGCCAGAAAAAGGTGCTCCTGCGCGGCGGCCAGGGCGGGCATGGCAACCAGCACTTCGCCACGCCCACGCGCCAGGCCCCCAACTTCGCCAAGCCCGGCATCCGCACCGAGGCGCACG
>CALVKX010000046.1 GCA_944333375.1 uncultured Eubacteriales bacterium | reverse complement strand
CGCCGAGATGATGACCGGAAACATCCGCTTGAGTCCGAAAAAGATGTGCCGGTACGGGATGGAGAGCGTGAGGCGGTAAGGGGTGTCGCTGATCTCCCCGGTGATGACCAGATAGCTGTCGTCCAGATGCTCCATGGTGCTGCTTTGCAGCTCCTCGGGAAGGCTTTCCCGGCTCAGACGGCCCGCCAGGGAGGCGAGGTTGTCCGCCGTGTCGCCCGCGGCGGCCAGGACCACGCCCTCCCCGTCGCTGACCATGATCTGCGCGCCCGCGTCGGCGGGCAGGAGGGCCTCCAGCTCGGTGCAGTCAAAGCTGATGACGATGTAGCCCATGAGCTTGACGTTGGCGTAGTCCAGGATGCGCCGCGCAGCCAGGGCCACGGTGCGGTCCCGCTGGCTCAGCGACGCCTCGGGATAGAGCTCCCCCCAGCGGTACTGCCCCACCCAGAAGGCGAATTTCTCGTTGGCATCCCGGATGCGGGAAAAGAGCGATTCGTTCATGATGGAGTAGGGCAGCTTGCTGATGGAGGCCCCGGTGTCGGTCACGATCTCGATGCTCATGCAGCCGCGGAGGCTTGCCGCCTCGCTGATGAGGCGGCTCATCAGCTCATATTGCAGGGTTTTGGCCTCCACCGCGTCGGCCTTGCGGTAGCTGCGGATGAGGCGGATGACCGCCATGTCCGAGGCGATGGTGTTGAGCTTGGCCGGATAGCTGCGAAGAAGCGAGGAAAGCTCGCTGCGCAGGTACTGGGCCATGCGCAGCGAGGACCGTTCCTCGCCCATGAGAATCTGGTCGCGGGCGCCCACGTAGGCGATGCTGCACAGCGCGATGGTCGGCAGCAGCGCCATGAGCAAAAAGCCCGTCAGAAGCCGCGGGCCAAGCCCGTGCGAGCGCAGCGCTCCCAGCACCCGCCTGCCCAGGCGGCGGACCGCATGCCGCACGCTCATAGCGCGGGCAGGATGGTACGGTCCAGGGTCTTGATGAACCAGTACACGTCCAGCGCCTCCTGATGGGCCGTCTCGCCGATGCGCACGACGTGCTTACATTCCTCCAGCCGCCGCGCGCGCTCCTGCGGCCCAAGCCCCAGCGCCCACGCCTCCAGACAGTGGGCGTAGGCGGCGCAGAATTCGCACCAGTATGTCAGGTCCTGCCAGAGCGCGGCTTCGGCGCGCTCGGCCCGGCGGGCCTGCTGCGCGCACCAGGCGGCGTCGCGCAGGCTGTCCAGCCGCTGCGCGGCATAGTCGGCCGCGACGGCCGGGTCGCGGATGGGCCTTTCGCCCCGCAGACATTCGGGGTGGAAGCGCCGCGCCGCCTCCAGCATGGCGCGCACCCGCCCCGCGCGATCGCCAAAGAGCGCCTCAAAATAGGCTCCGGCCAGCGCCTCAAAGTCCGTATCCCGGTTCCACAGGGCCTGCCCCAGCACATGCATGCCAAAGCCGCAGGGGAAGAACACGCGCGTCTGCTGGCAGGAGATGTAGCCGTTGAGGCCCAGCTGTTTCAAATTGCGCACGTCCTGCCACAGGATGCGGGCGTTGGCGTAGTCGCTGACGTCCTTGAACAGGTCCCACATGTAGTGGTATTCGTAGATGAAGCTGTCGCAGGGCGCCAGACGCTGCCACGCGCGCAGGAAGGC
Source organism: uncultured Eubacteriales bacterium (assembly GCA_944333375.1). Next base: position 10,226 of record CALVKX010000046.1, on the reverse strand, counting down.
GATGTTCTCCTCCACGCTCTGGGGCATGCGCAGGCGGTTTCGCTCAAAGGGCGGGAGGGGCTGGTCGGCGGCGCCGACGGGCAGGGGCGCGCTGTAGGAGCGCGTGATGGGCGCGAACATGAACACGAAGCGGTCGGGGTTGTTCAGCTTTTTGCCCTCCGGCGGCCACAGCAGGTCCAGATAAGCCAGGAACACCACTTTGGTGCGCAGTCCCGCGCGCGTGAGCTTCTCGTCCAGGAGGTTGAGCATGTCGATATAGAACGCTGAGGGGAGATCCCGGCGGCATGCCTCGCACTCGCAGGTGTTGTTGCTCTCGTCCGCCAGCCAGAAGTGCACCTCGTCCACCTGGGGGTGCTTTTGCAGGAAGGCGAGCACCTCGTCGGTCAGGGCCTGGCGTACCTCGGGGTTGGCGTAGCAGAGGTTGGTGTTGAGCGGCCGGCCATGAAACAGGGCGCGCTTTCCGTCGATCTGGGCAAGCCAGTGCCGGTAGCGCTCCTGCGGCTCCTCCGCCTCGTCCCAGCCCAGTCCCTCGATGCCCACGGCCGCGGTCGTCCAGCCGTGGCCCGCCGCCTGGAACAAAAGCCCGCGCTTCTTGAGCGCGTCCGCCAGCGGCCCGTAGGTGAAGTCCGCCACCTCCTGCGCCGTGGGCACCTTCTGCGAACCCGCCAGGAGGGGGTTGTTGTCGTGCGCGTACCAGGTTTTGAAAAACTCATAGGGCGTGAGGAATTGCGTGAAATACGTGTTGAAGCCGGCCTTGGGCAGGTAGTCGATCAGATCCAGCACGTTTTCATAGCTCACCGCACCCTCGATGCAAAAGCCGCGGTGGCGGTAGCTCGCCGCCTCGGAGACATGTACGCTGGTCCTGCCGTTGTAGCGCACCAGCGTGCCCTCGGGGCCGGGCCGGACGAACCAAAAGCCAAGCTCATGCAGCAGGCGGTAGGCCGCGATGAGCACGCTGCGGGGGTTGCTGCCCGTGACCACGCCGCCGGTCCCGTTTTGCAGGGAGATGGCGATGGCGTCGTCGCGCTCGGGGTCGGCCACGGGCACAAGGCCCTCCAGGCCCGGCCCCACCCGCAGCACCGGGTCAGGCCCCTGCCAGGCGTCCCCCAGCATGGGCCAGTGGCGCGCCAGCTCCTCGCAGGCGAAGGTCACGGCGGGGTGGTCGGAGGTGGGAATGACATACAGCATGGCGGATATCCCCTTTCATCATCCCTTGACGGCGCCGGAGGTCATGCCGCTGATGAGGTATTTCTGCACCACGATCAAAAACAGGAACGCCGGGATGCACGCCAGCGCCGCCGCGGCGCTCAGCGCGCCCCAGTCCGTGGTGGTCTGGAGCTGGAACTGCCGAAGGCCCACCGAGAGGGTTTGCAGCTCCGTGGACTGGATGAAGATGTTGGCGATGGTAAACTCGTTCCAAACGCTCATGAGCGTATATACCGCCACGGAGATCATGCCCGGAACCGCCGTGGGGAAGACGATCTTCCAGTAGGTCTGGTAGGGCGAGGCGCCGTCGATCATCGCGGCTTCGTCCAGCTCTGTGGGGATGCTGTCGAAAAAGCCCTTCATCGTCAGGATGCCAAAGGGCAGGTTGGTGGAAATATAGATAAAGATCAGGCTGAAATGCGTGTCCACCAGGTTGAGCGCGCGCAGCGTGCTAAACAGGGGGATCATAATCAGGATGCTGGGGATCATCTGCAAAACCAGCAGCAGCATCGTAAAGCCGCCAAAGAGCTTCCCGCGCGTGCGCGAGAGCGCCACGCCGGCCATGGAGGCAAACGTCACGCAAAAGCCGGCCACCACCAGCGCCACCAGGCAGGTGTTGCCGATGGCGCGCGGGAAGGAGGTCTTCTGGGCCACCTTCTCAAAGTTCTCCAAAGACGGGTTGGCGGTGAAGAGGTTGGTGTTGGCCATGACCTCGTTGGCGGGCTTGAAGGCGGTGCCCAGCATGGAGAGCATCGGAAGGTTGGTCACCAGGCAGACCGCAACAATCAGCAGGTACAACAGCACCCGGCGGATGCGTTTTCTGGCCTTATCCATTGAGCTTCACCTTCTTATCGTCCAGCTTGAGCATGCGCTGGTAGACCCAGTAAAAGCCGATCATCATGACGAAGGTAATCAGGGAGATGGCGGCGGAATACCCCATCCGCCCGCGGTAGAACGCCAGGTTGTAGGTGTAGATGGACAGCGAGCGCGTGGCGTTGAGCGGCCCGCCCGAGGTGAGCAGGAAGATGATGTCGAAGTTGTTGAAGCCCCAGATGAACATCAGCGTCGTCACCACCAGGCTCACCTGCTTGAGCCCCGGCAGCGTGATGTACCAGAACGCCTGGGAGCCGGAAGCGCCGTCGATCTGCGCGGACTCGTAGATGCTGCGGTCGATGTTCTGCATGCCGGCCAGCAGCGACAGCGCCATGAACGGATAGGACTTCCACGTGCCCACCAGCACCACGGTGAAGAGCACGATGCTGGTGTCCGCCAGAAAGAGGATGGGGGAGTCGATGATTCCCCAGCGCATCAGCCAGGTGTTGATGAGCCCGTACTGGTCGTTGAGCAGGTAGGACCAGTTGGAGGCCGCCACCACCGTGGGGATGGCCCAGGGGATCAGCAGCACCGCGCGGAACAGGCCGCGCCATTTGATGTCCTTGTTGAGCAGCGTGGCGATGCCAAGGCCGATGACATAGCTGGCAAAGGCGCAGCCGAAGGCGTAGATCAAAGACACGCGGATGGTATCGTAGAACTCCGGGTCGGTGAGGATGTCCTCAAAGTTGCTCAGGCCGACGAATTTGGTGGCGTTGGGCTTGAGAATATTTTTGTTGGTGAAGCTCATCTCTATGCTGTTGAGCAGCGGATACAGGCTCACAAACAGCACCAGGATCAGCGCGGGCAGCATCATCCACAGGGCGCATCGGCGAATCTGCCTGTTCATGGGTACCTCCTTGCCGCCCACAGACCGGCTCAGCGGGCCAATGGGCCAATAGTCTGGGCCCGCGCCAGGCGCGGCCGTCAAAAAAGGAGGCCGTCCCTCCCCGCCGGGGGAGGGGCAGGGCCCCTCCCGCGCGGCGGTTCAAGCCGGTCATTCCATCGCGTTGTCCAACGCTTCCTGAATCATCTCCGCCTGCTTGACGGCGATGTCATCGGTGGTCATGCCGCCGTTGAGCGCCGCCTGAGGCGCGTAGTTCATGATGTACTCGCCGTTGATCTGCGAGAAGCCCGGGAACATGCCCTCGATGGGCCAGGTCGCCGTCTTGGCGGTGGGCAGCACCTTGTTGAGCACGCCCTGGGAAACCTTGTCGGAGAAGACCTCGCCAGAGAAGAAGGAGGCCTTGGCCGGATAGGCCCAGCAGCCGCCCTCGGTGAACAGCGCCTGCGTGTTTTCCGCCCACCACTTGATGAACTTCAGGGACTCCTCGGGGTACTCGGTCTGGGAGAACACCACCAGCGCATCCGGGAAGCTCACGGTCGCGATCTCGCTGCCGGAGGGGCCCTGGAAGCAGGCCAGCACGTCGCTGTTTTCGGCCACCTCGGGGTAGTCGTAGATCTTGGTGCCGAAGCTGCCGAAGAAGAAGGCGGCCTTGCCGCTGTAATACAGCGTCTCGGCGGCCGCGTCGTCATGGCCCAGCACGCCCTCGGCCACATAGCCGCCCTCGCGCAGCTCCTGGAACAGGTCGATGGTCTCCTTGAAGGCCTGGCTCTCGGAGGTGGGCGCCAGGTTCTCATCCACGATGCCCACGCCGTTGCTCATGGCAAAGCTCATGAAGCAGTGCCAGATGCCGTTGGTGGCGCCGGTCAGGGCCAGCGGCACGATTTCGGGGTCCCACGCCTTGAGCTTGGCGCAGGCGTCCAGCAGCTCGTCCCAGGTCTCGGGCACCTTCTCAACGCCCGCCGCCTCCAGGTAGTCGGCGCGGTAGAAGAAGCCGCGGTAGCCCACCATGTAGGGAATGGCGATCTGATTGCCCTCATATTTGAAGAAGTTGAGCATGTCTTCGCTGTAGTCGCTGTAGATGCCCTCCTCCTTCCAGGCGTCGATGACGGTGTCGAGATACTGGATCTCATTCATCTGCGCAAACAGGTCGGGCTGGTCGATCGCGCAGGAGGCCACGTCCGGGGCAGCCCCGGAGGAAACCGCCGTGAGGAACAGCTGATAGTAGTTGTCCCACGGCTGATAGGTCATGTTGATGGTAACATTGGGGTTTTCCGCCTCATACTGGGCGATGAGCTTCTCGCACGTCTCGGTGTAGCGGTCATCGCTGCCGTAGCTCATTTCCCAGAACTCCAAAGTGATCTTCTCCTCCGCCATGGCGGGGGCCCACAGCGCGCACAGCAGCGCCACGGCCAGCAACAGGCTCCAGATCCGTTTCATTGCTCGTTTCCTCCCTTACTGCCGGCAACCGCCGGGGTTGACGGCATTGGCCAACGCGGCGCAAGGCCCGTTGGAAAACTGTTGACTTGTGTTGCGACTGCGGTACGTACCATCCATCTGTATTGTAGCATCCTGCGCCGCGGGGGGCAACGCGGATATTTTTATCATTTTCCCCGAAAGTTTTTGTCCGCTCCGCACGGGGGCGCGCTGAAAAAATATTTGATATCCGACGCGGGGCCGCGAGGATTTCTTTCCTCTTTTGCGATTGATAGGCATAAAAGATCATTGCCCGGGGGGAAAGGGGAGGTGAGCGGGCCGGGACGAAAGAAATTCCTCTCCGGCGGGTGAAGCCGGACGGGGCCCATTCAAAACAGGAAAGGAGAACTCAGCGTATGAAGATTACCAAGGCGGTCAGACGGGGTTGCCTGTTGATGGTGCTTGTGATGATGATGGCGGTGCCCGCGGCCGCGCAGGAGGCGGGGAACGCGCCCGCCAATCCCACGGTCACGCTCTCGGGAAACCCCACGACCGGCTATACCTGGGCCGCGCAGGCCGCGGACGAGGGCGTGGTGTCGGTGGTGGACGACGGGTTTGCCCAGAACGAGAGCGGGGAGGGCGTGACGGGCGCGGGCGGCTTCCAGCGCTTCGAGCTGGTGGGCCAGGCCGAGGGCTACACGACGGTGACGTTCGCCTATGCGCGTTCGTGGGAGACGGAGGAGGAGCCGGTGTACAAGCTGGTCTATGACGTCTCGGTGGACGCGGAGCTCAGGGTCACGGTCGTGGGCACGACCTTCATCACCGGCGGCAACTGACAGGTCCGGCGCCACGATAGAAACGGAACCCTTGCGGCATCTCCGCCCTGACGGCGTTTTCTCTCAACATGAAAAAAGGAGTGATGATCCCAATGAAAAGGAGATGGCTTTCCCTTCTGGCCCTCGTGATGATCGCCGTGCTGTGCACGCCCGTCATCTCCCTGGCCGGCACCAACATCTTTTACGTTGACACCGCCAACAAGAAATCCCTCAACCTGCGCAGCGACTGCTATATCGGCGACAACATCATCGCCAGCATCCCCTACCGCGCCGAGGTCACCGTCTATGAGTTCCTCAGCGGCGACACCTGGGCCCATGTCGAGTACAACGGCCACGTGGGCTATGTCATGACCCGCTACCTCAGCGGCACCCGGCCCTCCGGCGGCGGCAGCAGCGGGGGCGGCGGAAGCTCGTCCTCCACGATCTCCTTCAAGGGCTTTGCCTCGACCTACTACACGGCCTCCGTCCGGCCCTCCACCCCCTCGGGCTATGTGAACATGCGCTGGGCGCCGTCCAAGTCCACGGCCGTGCAGCAGATCTACTACGCCGGGGAAACCCTGCAGGTGATCGCCGACAACGGCACCTGGTGCCAGGTGTATGACACCTCGCGCAATATCTGCGGCTTCATGATGAAGCAGTTCCTGACGGTACTGAGCTTTGGCGGGGAGGAGTCCTGATGATGAAAAAGCTGCTTGGTTTTACGCTTGCTGCCCTGATGCTCGCGGGCTGTGCCTGCGCGGAGATCGCCACGGTGGAGACCACCATTCCCCTCACGCAGCCCGACAGCCCCGTGACCATCACCCTGACCTGCGAGGAGGCGCTGGAGGTTGCGTTTGACCAGGACGCGCCCTCCACCATGGTCCGCGCGACCGTGCACAGCGAGGAGCACGCCGACGTGGTCATCAGCATCGCGCCCTCGGAGCTGTATGCGGGCATGTCTATGGCGGACCTGAGCGAGGAGGAGCTCGAGCAGCTCCAGCAGATGGCCGGCGAGCAGTACGAAAACCCGACCTTCGCCACCGAGACCTCGCCCGAGGGCAACCTCTACCTCTTTGTCAGCTCCAACGACGAGTGGGACGTGGACTCCCTGTTCACCATCTACGAGGGATATTTCGTGGAGCTGATCCAGTATCATGACGACTATTCCCAGCAGACCGAGGCGGACGACGACTTCGCCCGCAGCCTGCTCTACGGGATCGCGTTTTCGACAAACGAGGATCAGGCGCAGTAATGCCCTGTGCGTTTCCGCCCGGCCAGAGCGCCGGGCGGAAACGTCTGCCCGGCGGAAGATACGGGCGACGACGGCAACTTCGCCGTCATGTAGGAAGGCGCCGCCGTCCTCGATGCCGGCTCCGGCATGACGCTGGAGGATCCCTTCATTCTGAAAAACCCCACCCGGGAGGCCCCGGGCATTTTCGTCGGCATGCCGGTGGCCGGCGCCACCTCCGATACCCTGCGCGTCACCGGCGGCGAGGCGGTCAACGGCAACCGCTACTACTGCGTGGTGAAGGACGAGATCGGCCAGCAGGTCACCTCCGAAGCGGCCCTGCTCACGATCGGCACCCCGTCCCCCGCGCCGGCGCTGTACGCCGCCCGCGTTCTATGATATAATCGGGAAAGGAAGGATGCAACGAAAGCGAGGCTGGCTGCGCGTTGAACACGGATGAGGAACTGTACGCACGCTTTCTGTGCGGGGAGGACGAGGCGCTCGGGCAGCTGATGGAGCGGTATTTCGAGCGGCTGACCCTGTTTTGCGCCACGTTCCTCAACAGCGTGGCGGAGGCGGAGGAGATGGCGCTGGACGCCTTTGCCGTCGTCGCGCTCAAGCGCGCCGCGTGGCACGGCGGGAGCTTCCGAAGCTGGCTGTACCGCATCGCGCGCAACCTCTCCGTCTCCCGATACCGAACGCTGAGGTTCATCCCGGTTCCCTTTGACGAGTCCTGCCCCCTCGCGGCCTCATCCGGCACGGAGGCGGACTTCTGGCGGCGGGAGGAAACCGGCGCCCTCCTTGCGCTGCTGGACCGTCTGCCAGAGGCCGAGCGCAGGGTGCTTACCATGATCTATCTGGAAAACGCCAGCTATGCCCAGACGGCCCGGGCGCTGGGCGTGGACGAAAAGAGGGTCGACAATCTGGCGTACCGCGGCAAAAGGAGGCTGCGGGAATGGCTCAGGCAGGAGGAGGGGGAGCATGAGTGAAACGGTCGTGTGCCTGCTGGTGGCGGCGCTGGCCTTTGGGTTTGGCATCCTGGCGGCCCTCCTGATAAAGACCATCCATCAGGAGAACAAGGAAGATGATCGTTCTTTATGAGATTGTGCGCTGCGTGCTGGTGCTGGGCCTGGCGGCATGGCTGCTTTGCCGGGCGCGCGCCATGCCGGACCGGCCGAGGCTCTACGCCCTGGCCGGGGCGGCCGCCTGCCTGTTTCTGGGGGACGCGTACTGGCTGGCGCATCTGATCGTGCGCGGCGAGACGCCCGTGATCTTCTCCGCCTGCGACGTCGCCTATGTGGGCTGCTGGCTGATGTGCAACGCCGCCCTGCCCGGCGCGCCGCTGCGCGCCCTGAGGAAGCGGCCCCTCGCCGCGGGGATGGGGGTGCTCGCTCTGCTCAACGGCGCGGCCTGGATCGCCTGGACCGGCGAGTGGATCACCAACATCCTCTGGAACATCCCCCTGCTGCTGATGGCCGTGCGCGGCGCCATGCTGGTGGAGGGCGCCCTGACCCGGCGACAGCGCGGCGCCCTGCTTGCGACCATGGCCCTGCTCGCCGCCGCCGGCGCGCTGTGGCTGGGGCGCACGGGCGGCGCGCCCGGCGCGCTGGGGCTGATTTGCAGCGCGCTGTGGCTGGCGCTGATCGTCCAGCTCGGCGCGGCGCTCCGGGGGCGGGGGAGCCTTCGGACGCTGAGTGTGCCCGCCTGGCTGCTGCTGGCGACCCTGTGCGAGTTCGCCTCTTTGCTGGCCCAGGGGGCCGCCTACTACGGATTCCAGGTGATGACCACCGCCGCCTTCGCCTTCGCGGCCCTGGCGGCGTGCGGGGGAGAGGAGGCCCGGGATGCGCTCTGATCTGCTGCTCACCTGCATCGGCGGGCCGCTTCTGGCCGTCTTTCTGCTCAGGGGCAGGGCACGCCGGCTGCTCAGCGCCATGCTGGGCGGCATGCTGGCCGCTTTCCTGGGCGGCTCCGTCAGCGGCGCGCTGAGGGGGCTGGCGCAGTGCGACGCACTGTTCGCCGTGCTCTACATCAGCCCGGCGGTGGAGGAAGGGCTGAAGCTGGCGCTGTTTTTGCTGTTTTTGTTCGCCTGCCGCCTGCCGGACCGGGCCCTGCCGGAGATCGCCGTGGCCATCGGCGCGGGCTTTGCGATGATGGAAAGCGTCGCCCTCCAATTTACGGCCAGCGACGCCGCGGTGCTGGCGTTGTTTGCGCGCACCTTCTGTTCGGCGCTGATTCACGTCGCCTGCGCGCTGATGCTGGTCGTGGCGGTGCGCCTGGTCCGCCGCCTGGCCCTGGAGACCGTCAGCGGCCTCCTGGGCCTCTACGCGGCGACGGTGACGGTGCACGCCCTCTACAACCTGCTCGTCTCCGGCGGGCTTGCCGCGCGCGTGCTGGGCTACCTTTTTCCTGCTGCTGTGATCGTCGTCTGGAGATGCCGGCTGTCCGCCGGCCATATGAAGGAGGGTACGGATTGTGCGGACGTCTGAGGATTTGCTCAGGGAGGTGCTAAGGCGCGCCTCCGTGCTTCGGGCCAGGCGCCTGAGGCGCAAAAAGGCGTTGCTGAGCGTGAGCTGCATCGCCTTCTCCCTCCTGCTGATGGTCCTGCTCAGCGGCAAGATCAGCCTGACGGTGGCCGTTCACACCGGCTCCTACGGCTCCCTCATCTTTGAGGGCGACGGAAACCAGTATGTTCTGATCGCCGTGATCGCCTTTTTCCTGGGCCTCCCGGCGGGGCTGGGCATCGACGCGCTCATGCGGCGCTGGTCCCGGCGCAGGATCGACCGCTACGCGCACAAGTGGATTGGCGGCAGGGATCACCGCTGACACGCGTCAAAACCCGTGAGGACGCGGGGGAAAACGGACTTCGCCCCGCTTGTGTGGCGAAAAAAAACGGCGACGGGAGGGGATTCGGATGGAACCGCTGCACATTGCCATCTGCGATGATCTGCCGCAGGAGCAGGAAACGCTGCTCTCGATGCTGGCGCAGTCGCCCCTGCAGACCTCCTGCACCCTCTTTCGCAGCGGCGAGGAGCTGCTGGAGGCGTTTCAACCGGGCGCCTTTGATCTGCTGCTGGTGGATATCTACATGGAGGGCATCACGGGCGTGGAGGCCGTCCGCCGCATCCGCGAGGCGGACAAGGACGTCCCCGTCGCCTTCACCACCACCAGCACCGACCATACCCTGGAGAGCTACCGCCTTTCGGCGCTCAAATACCTGGAAAAGCCCGTGCGCCAGAAGGACCTCAACGACCTTCTGCGCATGGTCAAGCTCCAAAAGGATGACGCCCCCGCCCTGACCATCCGCCAGGACGGCGCTCCGCGCCGCATCGCGCTGTCCGACCTGGTCTGTCTGGAGCAGCGGGCGCACCATGTGCTGCTGTTCCTCAGGCATGGCGAGAGGGTGCAGATCTACGGCAAATTGTCCGACCTGCTCCCCCGGCTTGAGGGCCAGCCGTTTTTCTGCCCGCATAAGAGCTTCTGCGTTCATCTGCGCTTTGTCCGGGCCATCAACGCGGAGTACCAGTGCTATGTGATGACGGACGGCAGGAACGTCCCCATCAGCCGCCCCAACCGCAGCAGGGCCAAAAAGGCCTATGAGGACTTCCTCTTTTCCCGGACCAGGGGGGAAGAGGGCGCATGGGGCAAAAGCCCATGCGAATAAGGGCGCGCCACCAGATGAAAAAGCCCCCGGAATCCCTGCATCCGCAGGGATTCCGGGGGCTTTCGGGTCATTCCCACTCGGCAAAGCCTAATCAATTTTGCTTAGAGATTATTCTCTGTCGTATTCGTGGCGCTTTTGATTATTTGATGTATCCATATTATCCTGCCTATATGGGCTAATGTTATC
>CALVKX010000045.1 GCA_944333375.1 uncultured Eubacteriales bacterium | reverse complement strand
CAAAAGCTCGTGCTCAACATGCTCTCCACCGCCGTGATGATTAAGCTGGGTAAGGTATACGGCAACCTCATGGTGGACGTTCAGGCCAGCAACGAAAAGCTGGTGGAGCGAGCCGTCGCCATCGTCAGCGCCGCCGCGGGCGTGGACGCCGCCACGGCCCGCCGGACGCTGGAGGACTGCGATTTTCATTGCAAGCAGGCCATTGTGATGCTGCTGCTGGGCGTTGGCCGCGAGGCGGCCCGGCGCGCCCTGGAGGCGGCGCAGGGGCACGTGTCCAGGGTGGTCAGCAGTCGCTGAGCCGGTGGGTCTTGCAGCTGTTGTAGCTGTTTTCCAGCCGCATCTTGACGCGGTGATAGTCCATGTTCGCCACGGCCGTGTAGAGCACGTCCACCAGCGTGAGCTGTGCGATGCGGCTGCTCATGGCTCCGCTGCGGCGGTAGACCTCGGGACAGGAGATATAGAGCGCATAGGCCGCCATGTCCACCAGCGGATGCTTGACAAAGCGCGTGACGCTCACCAGCGTCGCGCCGCATGACTGCGCGATGCGCATCGTCTCCACCACCTCCCGGGTACAGCCGGAGTGGGAGAAAAAGACGGCCACGTCGCGCGGGGTGAGGTTGGCGGCATAGGTGAGCTGGATGTGAAAATCGCGGGAATGGACGACGTTGAGGCCGATGCGCAGCAGTTTGTCATAGAGGTCCGCGGCCACCAGCGCCGAGGCGCCCACGCCGAAGAGCTTGACCGAGTCGGCGCGGATGATGCGGGCGGCCACATCCTGCACCACCTGCGGGTCCAGAAGGCGCAGGGTGTCCTCGATGGCCTGGATGCTGCAATTTCGCACGGTGTCCACCATCTCGCCCACCGTGGAGTGGCCCGAGATGTCGGTATAGGGCGTCTCCTGCTGGGGCTGATGCGGATCGCTCTGGGCGTTGAGCTCGGAGAAAAGCTGCTTTTTGAGGTCCTTGAGGCCGTAGAAGCCCACGGTCTTGCTAAAGCGCACCCAGGCGACCTGGCTCACGCCCGCCGCCTCGGCCAGCGCGGCGATGGGCATGTGGAACACGTTTTCCACATGTCCAAGGAAATACGCCGCCACCTTTTTTTCCGCCGGGGAGAGGCTGTCATAAACGGCGCGGGTGCGAAGCTCGATGCTCGTCATAGGCTCACCTTCCCCATCACGACGGGATGGCGCGCGCCGGTTGCGGTGGGCACGTTGTTGGCGACGCCATGGAGACATTCGTTGGCCAGCACCGCGAAGGCGACGGCCTCCTTGGCGTCGCTGTCAAAGCCGAGGCTTTCGTTGGTGTCCACCGGCATGTCCAGCAGCTTTCGCAGAAAGCCCATGAGCACGGGGTTGCGGCTTCCGCCGCCGCCCACGATCAGCCGCTGGGGCCGCTGGGGGCAAAAGCGCTCGATGGCCACCCGCACACATTCCGCCGTGAAGCGCGTGGCGGTGGCAAGCGCGTCCAGCGGGCTCACCCCAAGCTCCCCGGCGCGCGCGGTCAGACGGTCCACATAGGCGCTTCCGTAGACCTCGCGCCCGGTGGTCTTGGGCGGCCGGAGGGAGAGATACGGGTCGTCGAGCAGGAAGGAAAGCAGCGCATCGCTGACCGTTCCCTGCGCGGCGAGCGCGCCGCCATCGTCGTAGCGCCGGGCGTCCTGCGTCATGCGCTGGACGAGCTGGTCCATGACCATGTTGCCAGGGCCCGTGTCGAAGGCGTAGGTGTCCGAAAGCGCGCCGCCGCGCGGCAGAACGGTCAGGTTCCCGATCCCGCCGATGTTTTGCAGGCCCACGGTCTGCGTTTCACTTCGGTAGAGCAGGTATTCGGTGTAGGGCACCAGCGGCGCGCCCAGCCCGCCGGCGGCCATGTCGCGCACCCGAAAGTCGCTCACCACCGGGCAGCCCAGCCCCTCGGCGATGACCGAGGGCTCGCCCATCTGCAACGTGGCCCGCACGCTCCGCCCCAGATAGGGCTCCGCCACGGGGGCATGGTAGAGGGTCTGGCCGTGGCTTCCCACGAAGTCGATCTCCGAGGGCGCTACCCCGGCCGCCTCGCACACGCGCAGGCACGCCTCCAGGGAGAGCTCTCCCAGCAGGAAGTGAAAGAGGCTGAGCTCGTGCGTCCCGCCGCTCTCGCCCCCGGCGAGGCGGAGGATGGCCGAGCGCACCTGGGGCTCGTAGGGCAGGGACACGAAGGAGAGCTGTTCCACGCGCGTGCCAAGGCCCCAGCCCTTGATGTGCACCAGCGCCGCGTCCATGCCGTCGGCCGAGGTGCCGCTCATGAGTCCGATGGCCAGCACAGGGTCTTTGTCCATGAGAAATTTGAGGGGTTTCATCGCTGTCGCCTCCCGGGGATGAAAGTTAGTTTCTATATCTATTCTATCCTGTTGGAATTTTGTTTGTCAAGGTGGGATGCAGGATGTTCCGGCTCGGAATCGAACGGATCGGAGAATACCCCCGCGTTTTTGCGGACAAGCGGCTGGGCATGGTGGTTTCGCCCTCGGGCACGGACCAGGAGCTGAGGCTCTCGGCGGACGTATTGGCCCAGCGGTATGACCTGCGGGCGCTCTACGGGCCCGAGCACGGCGTGCGCGGGGCGGCCGCGGCGGGGGAGGCGGTGGAGGGCGCGGCGAGGGACCCGGTGACGGGCCTGCCCGTCTACAGCCTCTACCGCAGGGACGGCCAGCACCTGACGGAGGAGATGGTGCGGGAGGTCGACGCGCTGGTCTACGACGTGCAGGACCTGGGGCTTCGCTTCTACACCTACATCAGCACGCTGGTGTGCGTGCTGGAGGGCTGCGCGAAGCTGGGCAAGGAGCTGATCGTGCTGGACCGGCCCAATCCCCTGGGGGGCCTGAGGACGGAGGGCGGCGTGCTGCGCGCCGGGTTTGAGAGCTTCGTGGGCTGCTATGACATCCCGATTCGCTACGCCATGACGGCGGGCGAGTTCGCCGGGATGGTCAACGCCGAGCGGGACCTGGGCTGCCGCCTGACGGTCATCCCCATGGCGGGCTGGCGGCGGGAGCTGATGTTCCCCGATCTGGGCTATCCCTTTCTGATGCCCAGCCCCTCCATTCCGCATTTCAGCAACGCCCTGCTCTATGCGGGCACATGCCTGTTTGAGGGCACCAACGTCAGCGAGGGCCGCGGGACCGCGGACCCCTTCGCGCTCATCGGCGCGCCCTTCATCGACGCCGAGGCGCTGTGCCGCCGGGCACGAGAGCGGCGCTGGCCGGGCGTGCTGCTCACCCCCGCGCATTTCGTCCCCAGCGCCGGCAAGCACGCGGGGACGCCGTGCGAGGGCGTGCACCTGCATCTGACGGATGCGGCGGCGTACGCGCCGGTCAGGGTGGCGGTGGAGCTGATGGCGCTCATCCGGGAGGGCTGGCCGGAAGCCTTTGCCTTCAACCCGCCCGCGCAGGGGGAAAGCCGGCCCATGATCGACCTGCTCAGCGGCGGGGACGAGATGCGCCTAGGCGAGGACGCGCAAACCCTGCTGTCTCGCTGGGAGGCACAGAGCGAGGCGTTTTGCGCCCGCGCCCGGCAATACGACCTGTACTGAACCGCAAGGAGGCAAGCGATATGGAACTGACCCTGAAAGCGATGATCGGGCAGCGGCTGGTGGCCGGCTTTCCCGGCTATGAGATCACCGACGCCCTGCGTAGCGTGGTGAAGGAATACAAGGTGGGCAACATCATTCTCTTTGCCGAGAACGTCCGCGACTGCGCGCAGCTCAGGCGCCTGTGCGCGCAACTGCAGGAGCTCATCCGGGGCGAGACGGGCCTTCCGGCCTTCATCACCATCGACCAGGAGGGCGGCGTGGTCAGCCGCCTGGGCGAGGACGCGGCGGTCGTCCCCGGGGCGATGTGCGTCTCTGCCACCGGCAATCCCCACAACGCCTGGACCGCGGGGTACATCACCGGCCGGGAGCTGGCGGCGCTGGGGGTGAACTTCGACCTCGCGCCCGTCATGGACGTCAACTCCAACCCGCAAAACCCCGTCATCGGCGTGCGCAGCTACGGCGATACGCCCGAGACGGTCGCGCGCTTTGGCGTGGAGATGATCCGCGGCCTGCGCGAGGGCGGCGTGCTGAGCTGCGCCAAGCACTTCCCCGGCCACGGGGACACGGCCGTGGATTCCCACCTGAGCCTGCCCAGGGTGGACAAGTCGCTGGCGGAGCTGGAGGCATGCGAGCTGATCCCCTTCCGCGCGGCCATCGAGGCGGGCGTCCCCGCGGTGATGACCACGCACATCCTCTTTCCCCAGCTGGAGCCAGACGGCGTGCCGGCCACCATGTCCCGGCGCATCATCACGGGGCTGCTCAAGGAGCGGCTGGGCTTTCAGGGGCTGGTGGTGTCGGACTGCATGATGATGCAGGCCATCGAAAAGTACTTCGGCACCGTCAACGGCGTGGTGGCCGCCGCCTGCGCGGGGGTGGACCTGATGTTCACCTCCCACAGCACCGACCTTGCGCGGGAGAGCTGCCAGGCGCTGGAGCAGGCGGTGCGCGAGGGCCGGCTGCCGATGGAGGAGCTGCGTGCGTCGGTGGAGAAGATTATTCGGATAAAGCAGGCGCTGCCCTCCGTCCCGGACGACGCCGGGGTGGTCGGCTGCCCCGAGCACCGCGCCCAGGTGCGGCGCATCCTGGAGGAGGGGCTCGCGCTTGTGCGGGGCGAGCTCCCCGCGCTGGGCGACAACCCCGTCTTTTTCGGCTGCCATCCCTTCCGGCCCACCATCGCCTCCAACCCCGAGGACACCAGCATCAGCTTCCCGCGCACCATGGCTCGGCGGCTCGGCGGCACGGGCATCCCCACGCCCGCCGATCCCACAGAGGAGGAGATCGCGGCGATTGTGGAGGAGGCGCGGGGCCACAGCGCCATTGTCATCGGCACCTATAACGGGCACATCCGGCGGGGACAGCTCCGCCTGGTGGAGGCCCTGAGCGCACTTGGCATCCCCATGGCCTGCGTCGCCCTGCGAAACCCCTACGACCTGCTTTCCCTTCCCCGCGGTGTGGCCGGCCTGGCCGCCTTCGCCTACGACAACGCGGCCATGGACGCCGTGGCCCGGGCGCTGAAGGGCGAGCTTATCCCCCGGGGCAGGCTTCCCCTGGGCGGCGCGCGATGAGCGCCCTGTTTGCGGGCTGGGACGGCGGCGGGACCGGCACCACCGCCGTCTGCCTGGACGGGCTGGGACAGGAGGCGGGCCGTGCGCGCTTCGGACCCCTCAACCTAAACGGCGCGGACGCCGCCACCGTGGAGCGCACGGTCCGGGACGCGCTTTCGTGGATGCGCGACTGCGGCGGCTGCGCGTCGCTGTGCGTGGGCGCGGCGGGCGTGAGCAACCCCGAGGCGGCGGCGCTTGTGCGCAGGCTTGTCAGGGCGGGCGGCTACGAAGGGTGCCTGGTGCTGGCGGGCGATCATGAAATCGCGCTGCGCGGCGCGGTGGGACAGAGCGGCGCGGTGCTCATCGCGGGCACGGGCTCGGTCTGCCTGGGGCGCGGCGCGCAGGGGGAAACCGCGCGCGCGGGCGGCGGCGGGCACCTCATCGACGACGGAGGCAGCGGCTATGCCATCGGGCGGGACGTGCTTTCGGCCGTTCTGCGCTCCCTGGACGGGCGGGAGCCTCCCACGGCGCTGCGCGAGGCGCTTCGCGCCGAGCTGGGGGGCGCCGAGCGCGAGGACATCGTCGCCTTCGTCTACCGTCAGGGAAGGGAGAAGGCGGACATCGCGCGGCTGTCGCAGCTGCTCGCCCCTGCGTATGAGGTGGGCGACGGCGCGGCGCGGGCCATTGCCCGGCGCGCGGCGGAGGAGGTTGGCGCGCTGCTGGAGGCGGTGACCGGCAGGCTTTCGATGCCCGACGCGCGCACGGCCCTTTTGGGCAGCATCCTGAATCGGTGCGAGCCGGTGCGCCGGGAAACCACGGAACGGATTCACAAACGGCTGCCGCGCGTCAGGCTCTGCCAGCCCGCGGCCGACGCCGCGACCGGCGCGGCGCTGATGGCCAGAGAAAAATGGGAGGATGAGACACATGCCTGATATGCTGGTGGACCTTTTGAAACTTCCCGGGGAGGATGCGCTGCTCAAGGCGCTCGCGGACAAGGACATCCAGATCCGCCGGGCGCTGGCCCCGGACAAATTCCGCGTGGTGCCCTGGGTGCGCGAACACTCCAGCATCAGCGCCGCCGGCGAGTGCGACGTGTGCTTCAGCCACACCCCGGTGAGCTGCTTTATCGCCACCCATGGGGCCGACATCATCGGCTACGCCTGCTATAACGCCACCGCGCCCGACTTCTTCGGCCCCACCCGGGTGCTGGACCAGTGGCAAGGCCACGGGATCGGAAAAGCGCTGCTCGTGCGTGCGCTGCGCGCCATGCGCGAGGAGGGCTACATCTACGCCATCATCGGCGGCGTGGGACCTCAGGCGTTTTACGAAAAATGCGTGGGCGCGCACCTCATCCCCGACTCGACCCCGGGTATCTACAAGGACTTTCTGGGCGCGCTGGAAAAGCAGCGCCAGGCATAAAAAAAGCCCCAAACGGGCTTTTTTTATGCTGCTCAGGCGTTGCCGCCCGTTTCGCCTTCATCAATGGGATCGGGCACAACGGGCGCAGGCGCTTGCTCCTGCTCCATTTCGTCCGCCGCTTCCTCGCCGGCGGGAAGCTCGTCGGCCGGCGCCTCGGAAAGCTCGTCGGCCGGCGCCTCGGAAAGCTCGTCGGCCGACGGCTCGTCTTGCGTGGGGGATTCCGTCTCCACCCGCGCGTAGCGCTGGGCGCGCAGGACGGTGAGCTCTTCGTCCAGCTCGCTCAGCTCGCGCAGCATCTCGCCCAGCGGCTGTGGCATGGGCTCCCCCTGCTGCCACAGGTCCAGCGCCCGCACCGGGATCTCGCTGAGCAGCTCGCGGCGGCGGGTTTCCAGATTGATCTCGTTGAGCTTTTGATGCGCGTTGCTGGCCATGTTGCTGGCGCCCCTGCCCACGGCCTCCAGGCCTCTGAGAAACGCCACTTTGAGGTTGTTGCCCAAAGATGCCATCGCTAAACACCCTTTCTTCTCTTTCGGTAACGGGCCGGGACGCAGAAGCGCGCCGCCTGTGGCCGGATGCTGTCAATTCTCATTTTACGCAGGAATCCGCGGACCGATGCCCCGCAGCAATACATTTCGCCCCGCGCCGCCATTTTCCTGCACGACTACCAGTGCAAAAGCAGCGCGTCGGACTCGCAGACAAAGCGCGTGTGTTCCACAGACACGATCTCACCGTCCAGCTGCATGCGCATGCCCGGCGAGGAGACCGAGCAGCGCGCGGCCCGGTAACAGTGCGCCTTACGGTGCTTGAAAAGCGTGCCCATCATCAGCGAGGGCAGGTAAAAGGGAATCCGCCAGCGGGCCACGGCATCCACGACCTGGATGTCAAACAGGCCGTCGGTCACGTCCGCCTTGGGCGTGATGGGAATCCCCCCGCCGATGAAGCGCCCGTTGCCCACCGAGCAGATCATATAGTGCCCGTCGAGCACAACATCGTCCCCGATCTCCACGTGCATGGGGATGGGGCGGAAGGCGGCGATGGCGCGCAGGACGCCGTAGAGATAGGACCAGATGCCGCTGAGACGCTCCCGGGCGGCGTTGGCAAAATCCAGCACCATCACGTCAAAGCCGGCGCCGCCGACGTTGAGAAAGAAGCGGTCGTTCATTATGCCGCTGTTGACCGGGCGGGCGGGGTGCGTGAGGATGAACTCCAGCGCCTCCCGCCAGTCGCGGGGGGTGCCGATGGTCTTGATGAAATCGTTGCCGGTTCCCGCGGGCACCACGCCCAGCGCCGTGCGGGTATGCCTCAGGCCCGCGGCGGTCTCGGTCAGAGTGCCGTCCCCGCCGAAGGCGATGACCGTGTCCGCGCCCCGCTGCGCGGCCTGACTGGCAAGCTCGGTCGCGTGGTGCGGATGGTCAGTCAGGTGCTTTTGAAAGGCGATACCCCGAGCCTTGAGCACCGCGGCCGCCTCCTCGCCGACGCGAAGGGCGCGGCCCTTGCCTGCCACGGGGTTGATGACGAGTTCCATCATGGCCATCCGCTCCTCTTGGGAAAGCTGGGTTTTTTTTATTTTACATCATCTCTTCCCAAAAGGGAAGATGCGCGCGCATATTGTCTTTTCCGCGAAAAAAAGGTACGATAGCGTTGCCGGGCGTGGCCCGGCAGGAGAGGAGGAGAAGCCGTGCGCTTTTTGCATCTTTCGGATCTGCATGTGGGCAGGCGGCTGAGCGGCCTGAGCCTGCTGGAGGATCAGCGGGCGGTGCTGGGTCAGGCCGTGGAGATGGCGGGGGACTGCGACGCGGTCCTCCTGGCCGGGGATCTCTATGACAAACCCCAGCCCTCGGCGGAGGCGATCCGCGTCATGAGCGATTTTCTCGTCTCCCTGCGCCGCCTGGGAAAGCCCGTATTCGCCGTCAGCGGCAACCACGACGCCCCCGAGCAGGTGGCCTACTGCCGCGAGCTTCTGGGCGAGTGCGGCGTGTTCCTTTCCCCGGTCTTTGACGGCGCGCTGCGCAGGCACGTGCTCAGGGACGCATACGGAGCGGTGGAGGTCTATCTTATGCCGTTTCTGCGCCCCTCCGCCGTGCGTCCCTTCTTTGGGGAGGTGCGCACCTTTGAGGACGCGGTGCGCGCGGCCCTTTCCACCGTCGCGCCCGCTTCGGACGCGCGGCGGGTGCTGGTGGCGCATCAGTATGTGCGCGGGGGCGTGACCTGCGATTCGGAGCTGTTGTCCCTGGGCGGAGCGGACGAGGTGAGCGCGGCGCTGTTTGACGGGTTTGACTACGTGGCGCTGGGGCATCTGCACTCGCCCCAGCGGCTCTCGGGCGGGCGGGTGCGCTACTGCGGCTCGCCGCTGAAATACTCGCTGTCCGAGGAGCGGCAGAGAAAGGCCGCGCTGGTGGTGGAGCTGGGCGCGGCGGGGGAGTGCGCCGTCACGGAGCGCCCCTTTTCGCCGCTGCATGAACTGCGCACGGCGCGTGGCACGCTTGAGGCGCTGACCGCGCCGGAATGTTCGAGCGAGGACTACGTATATGCCGAGCTGACCGACGAGGGAGCGCTCATGGACCCGGTGGGCGCGCTGCGCCTGACCTATCCCAACCTCATCGGCATGCGCTTTGCGGCGGCGCGCAGCGCCGAGGGCGTGGCGGAGGCGGAGGTGCGCGACGCGGAGCGGCGAACGCCGCTGGAGCATTTTTCGGCGTTTTACGAGGCGCAGAACGGACAGCCGCCCGACGAGCGGCGCCTGGACGTGATGCGGCAGGTGATCGGGGAAGCGGAGGCGATGGGACATGCGTCCAATCCGGCTTGAGATGAGCGCCTTCGGTCCCTACGCGGGGCTGGAGACGGTGGACTTTACCCTGCTGGGCGAAAGCGGCCTGTTCCTTGTCGCGGGCGATACCGGGGCGGGCAAGACGGCGCTGTTTGACGCGATCTCCTTCGCGCTCTACGGCGTGGCCTCGGGCGGGAACAAGAGACGAAATCCAAGGAGCTTTCGCAGCGACTTCGCCGCGCCCCAGGAGGAAACCTGGGTGCGCTTCACCTTTGAAAGCGGCGGCAGGCGCTGGACCGTGCGCCGAAGCCCGGAATACCTCAGGCCCGGCCGCAAGACGCCCGTCCCCGCCACGGCCGAGCTCACATGCGACGACGGGACCAGTCTGGGCCGCGCGGAGGCGGTCAACGCCGCCGTGGAGGCGCTTCTGGGGCTGGACGCGGCGCAGTTTTCCCAGGTGGCGATGATCGCCCAGGGCGAGTTTCTCTCCATCCTGCGCGCCGACAGCCGCACGAGGGCGGCGATTTTCCGCCGCATCTTTGACACCCAGCTCTACGAGGACGTGACGCAGCTTCTCCGGGAGCGGCGCGCGCAGGCGCAGGCGGACATGGAAAAGGCCGAGGCCTCCTATGCCGCGCTGGCCGGGCAGGTGGACTGCGGCGCATCCGGGGACTGGCCGCTGGCGGAGTACGCGGCCTCCAGCGTCCACGGGGAACGGCTCGTGGAGGCGGTCGGCGAGCTGGTGAAAACGGATCGGGAGGCGCTGGCGGAGGTATCGGCCCGGCGTGAGGCGGCCCAGCGCGCCCTCGGGGACGCCGAGGCTGCTCTCAGCGGCGCGCAGACGCTCAATCAGGGCGTGCGCAGCCTTGCGGACAAGCGTGCGCAGGCGCGGGCGCTTGAGGCGCTCAGGCCCGAGATGGAGGCGCTTTCTCAACAGCTGGAGAGGGCGCGCCGGGCCGCGGACGTGCGGCGTCTGGAGGAAGACGCCCTGCGCGAGCATGCGCGTCTGAAAGTGCTGGAGGAGCGTGTGGGGGCGCAGGCGGAGGCGGCCGCACAGGCGGAGGCGGCCTGCCTGGAGGCGGAGGCGCGCGCCGGGGAGGCGAGGGCGCAGGAGGCGCGACTGGAGGAACTCAGGCGCAAGCGGGACCGGCTTTCTCAGGCATTGCCGCTCTTTTCGGCGCACGCCAGGGCCCTTGAGGCCGCGCAGGCCTGTGCGCAGGCGCTCGCCCACGCGGTGGAGAGGCGCGATGCCGCCGCCGCGGAATACGCGGCGCTCTCCGCGGCCTACCTGGCGGATCAGGCCGGCGTGCTGGCCGATCTCCTTGTGGCGGGGCAGCCCTGCCCGGTATGCGGCTCGCGGGAGCACCCCTGCCGTGCCGCGCACCTGGCATCGGCTCCCGGCAAGGCGGAGGTGGACGCGGCGGCTGCGCGGCGCGACGCGTCGGACCGGCAGGCCCGACGCGCAGGCGAGGAGGCCGCGGTCCTGCGGCGGGACCTTGCGCACGTGCGAGAGCAGCTCTCGGAGGCGATCGGCGGCAGGGAGCCCGATGCCGCGCTGGAGGCGGAATGTCGGGAGAAGCACGAGCGCTTCACGCGGCTCATCGAGGGACTGGAGGCGCAGGGCGAGGCGGCGCGAAATGGCCTTCAATCCGCGCAAAGCGCGCTGGAGACGGCGCGCGCCCTCGCGACGCAGAGCCGGGCCGGGCGCGACGCGCAGGAAGCCCAGGCCCGGGTGGCGGACGCGGCGTTTAAGGACGCGCTGGGGGATCAGGGCTTTGACGGCGAGGCCGCCTACCGCGCCGCGCTTGAGGACACGCAGGGCATGCGGGAGAAGGCGGCGCGGCTTTCGCAGCATGAGAGCGAGGTCGCGGCCGTCGCGTCCACGGTCAAAACCCTCGCCGCCCTGTGGGACGGCAGGGAGGCGGTGGACGAGGAGGCGCTGCGCGCGCGCTCGCAGGCGCTGCGCGCGCAAAGCGAGGTGCTTTTGCAAAAGGAAAAGGCGGTTGAGGCCCGATTGGAGCATAACGGCCGGCTTCTTCCCGGCCTGAGGGAAACCGTGCGGGCGATCGGGGAGCGGCTGGAGCGCTTCCGGGTGCTGGACGACCTCTACCGCACCGCATCGGGCAACGTGCGCGGCGCGCAGAAGATCCCGCTGGAAAACTACATCCTGCAATACTATTTCCGGCGGGTCATCATCGCGGCCAACCGCAGGCTCTCGCGCATGTCGGACGAGCGCTTCAGCCTCTGCCAGAAGCGCGAGGAGGGTTTGGGCGCCAAGGCAGGGCTGGCCCTGGACGTCCTGGACCGGCACACCGGCAAGGTGCGCGACGTGGGCACGCTCTCGGGCGGCGAGTCGTTTCTGGCCTCGCTGGCGCTCGCGCTGGGTTTTGCCGACGTGGTCCAGGCCCGACGGGGCGGGGTGCGGCTGGATACGCTGTTTATCGACGAGGGCTTTGGAACGCTGGATGAGGAAAGCCTGGAGCGCGCGCTGGGCGTGCTGGACGAGCTGGCCGGCGGACGGCGGCTGATCGGCATCATCTCCCACGTGCCCATGCTCAGGGAGCGCAT
>CALVKX010000044.1 GCA_944333375.1 uncultured Eubacteriales bacterium | reverse complement strand
GCCTCATCATCGTCAACACCCACGAGGAGATCATGTTCTTCACCAACCGCGGCCGCGTCTACAACCTCAAGTGCTACCAGATCCCCGAAGCGGGGCGCACCGCGCGCGGCATGGCCATCGTCAACCTCCTGCAGATCGCGGGCGACGAAAAGGTCACCGCCATGATCCCCGTCCCGCGCGGGCTGGAGGAGCACTACCTGGTCATGATGACCAAGAACGGCATGATCAAGCGCACCCCCTACAGCGAGTTTGCCAACCTGCGCAAGGCGGGCCTGATCGCCATCACCCTGCGCGACGACGACGAGCTGTGCGCCGTGGAGCTGACCGACGGCGACATGAGCCTGATCATCGGCAGCCGTCAGGGCCGCGCGCTGCGCATCCACGAAAGCAGCATCCGCGTGATCGGCCGCACCGGCATGGGCGTGCATGCCATGAAGCTGCAGCCGGGCGACGAGCTCATCGACATGAGCCGCCTGGAGGAGGGGCAGCAGATTCTGGCCATCACCACCGGCGGCTACGGCAAGCGCACCGATCCCGAGCAGTACCGCGAGCAGGGCCGCAACGGCATGGGCATCCGCGCCATGGCGCTCACCGACAAGACCGGCGAGCTGGCCGCCCAGCTGGCCGTCAATGAAAACGAGGATATCATGCTCATCACCGACGACGGCACCATCATCCGCATGGCCGTCAGCGACATCCGCGAGAGCGGCCGAAACACCCAGGGCGTGCGCCTCATGCGCCTGAGCGAGGGCGCCAAGATCGTCGCCGTGGCCCGCGCCGAGCAGGAAGAGCCCGACGAAGCCGACGAGGCCGCCTTTGAGGAGGCTGTCGCCAAGATGACGGACGAGACCGAAACCGTGGTGGACGGCTCGGACGGCGGCGACGAACCGATCTGATCCAATATGACGGAAAAGGCCCTGCGTGCCATGAGGCGCGCAAGGGCCTTTTCGCATCTTCCCAAGATGGCCTTTCTGCGGTATAATTTTGCGTGGAGATCATGCCTTTTCCATCCGCAAATGAGGTGTTTCCATGAAGAAGGCTTTTCCCCGGTGGGCGGTGTATCTGTTTTTTGCCGTCTTTCTGGCGCTGGGGCTTCTGACCGCCGCCGATTACGGGCCCACGTGGGACGAGTCGACCGAGATGGACATCCTGCGCATGAACCTGTGGGAATATGCCCGCGTCCTGAACCTGGACCAAGGCACCTTTGAGGCGCTGGCCGCCCGCGAGGACCCATTGGCCATTGAAACGCTCCGTCCCATCTCCCAGAGCGTCGAGCAGGACCACGGCGCAGCCGTGTTCTATCCGTTCTCTGCCGTGGTGCTGGACCTGTCCCTGAGCGGCGGGACGCGGAGCGCGCTGTGGCATATGGCGTGCTGGGCCGTGTTCACGCTGGGCGGCTTTGCGCTGTATGCGGCGCTTCGCCAGCTTGGGCTTTCGCGGGGCTGGGCGCTGCTGGGGCCCCTGTTTTTGCTGATCTCTCCGCGCTTTTTCGCGCAGGGGCACTTTAACAACAAGGACATCGCCCTGTTTTCCCTGACGCTGTGCGCGCTGTGGCAGGCGCTGGCGCTGGCGAAAAAGCCGGGCCTTTTGCGCGGGCTTTGCTTTGCGCTCTTTGGCGCGCTGGCGGCCAACACCAAGGTGGCCGGGCTGGCGCTGTGGGGACTGTGCGCGCTGTATGTGCTTGTCCGCCTGCTCATGGAGCGCCGCATGACCCCGCGCGTGTGGGGTGTGGCCGGGGCGACGGCCCTCTCCTTCGGCCTGTTCTACGCGCTGCTCACGCCCGCGATGTGGGCGGACCCGGTGGGCTTCTTTGGCTATCTTCTCTCCAACGCGCTTTCCTTCCAGCGCTGGAACGGCTATGTGCTCTTTCGCGGCAGCGTGTTTGACACCGCTTCGCAGCCTCTGCCCTGGTACTACCTCCCCTACATGATCCTCGCCACCACGCCCCTGTGGGCGCTCCTTCTGTGCGCCGTGGGCACGGCAGTCGCGCTGTGGGGCGGCGCCCGGCGGCTTCGAAGCCGCGAGGCAAAGGGTCTGGATCGGCTGCTCGCAGCGCTTCTATGGCTTCTGCCGCTAGGCTTTGCCGTCGTCACGCGAACCCGCGTCTATAACGGCTGGCGGCATTTCTATTTCCTCTACGGACCGATGCTGGCGCTGGCCGTGCTGGGTGCGCACGCGCTGTACCAGCGCACGCGGGATGCAAAGCGCCGGCTTCTCTGTGCGCTCCTGGGCCTGTGCATGGCCCTGAGCGCCGTGGGCATCGTAACCCAGCATCCCTACCAGTACGCCTATTATCAGCCGCTTGTCCAACTTCGCGGCACGGGCTTCAACGAGCTGGACTACTGGAACGTGAGCGCGCGGGACGCGCTGGAGCGCCTTTCCGGGCAGGAGGAAGGGGAGCTGGTCATCGAGCCCGCGGACCTGTGGAGCGCCCACGCGCTGAGCCGCGCCGTCGCGGCCCTGCCGGATGACCTGGCCGGCCGCTTCACCTGTCTTGCGGAAGGCTCGGGGGCGCGCTATGTGCTCTCCAACCCGACCTACGCCTGCTTCAGCGGCTTCGCGCCGGAGGCGGACATGGCCGCTTGCGTAACGCTGCGCGCCTATGGCCAGCCCATTATGACGATTTACGAACGCACCACAAAGGAGGCTGACCGGCCATGACCC
The DNA here is from genome assembly GCA_944333375.1 of uncultured Eubacteriales bacterium. The sequence continues at coordinate 9,220 of CALVKX010000044.1, read as the reverse complement.
TTGAACGCGTCAAATCCGGCGCCGCGGCACTGTTTTTTCTTCTTCTCGCCGTCGTGGGGCTTGTGGCCGGAGGAGATTACGGCCTGCCCTGCGACGAGACCACCGAGCAGGTCATCCTGGAAGAAAACATGCTGGAATACGCCCTGCGCCTTTTCGGGGAGGACAGCGCTCCCGCCCGGTGGTACCAGTCGCGGGGGATCACGCCGATTTCGCAGAGCATTGAGCGGGATCACGGCCAGTGTGCCTACTACCTGGCCGCCGCGCTGTTGCCCATGCAGCAGGAGGCGCCGGAGCGGGTCATGGTGTTGTGGCACGCCTATACGTGGCTGTGGTTCATGCTGGGCGTGGCCGCCGTGTACGGCTTCTGCCGCGAGGCGGGGCTGAGCCGCATCGCCGCCTGCGGCGGGATGCTGCTGCTCTATCTGTGTCCGCGCTTTTTTGCCGAGGGGCATTACAACAGCAAGGACATGGTGCTTATGACGCTGTTTCTGTGCACGCTGTGGCTTGGGCTTCGGCTTTTGAAAAAGCCGGGCTTCCTGCGCGGCGCGCTGTTTTCCCTGGCCGGGGCCATGGCCGCCAACACCAAGGTCGTGGGCTTTTTCGTGTGGGGGCTGATGGGCCTTTGCGCGGTGGTGCTGGTCACGGCGCAGCGGGGCTGGAACCGGCGCATGACCTGCGTGGCCGCCGCGACCGCAGCGCTGTTTGGCGCCTTTTACGCGCTGCTGACCCCGGCCATGTGGAGCGGCCCCATGGATTACCTGCGCTACCTGCTCGTCAACGCCTCAGGCTTCACACGCTGGCCCGGAGTGGTCCTGTTCCGCGGCATGCGCTTCGAGCACGCCGTCAATCCCCTGCCCCGCTACTATCTGATCTGGATGATGCTGGTCACGCTCCCCCTGTACGTGGCGCCGCTGGCGGCGGTGGGGCAGCTCAGCGCGCTTCGCCGCGTATGGCGGCAGCGCGCCGCGGCCCTGCGCGACCCCGTCAGCCTCGCCCTGACCGCCGCCAGCCTGTGCTGGTTTGTACCGCTTCTCTTCGCGGTGCTCACCCGTCCCCTGGTCTACAACGGCTGGCGGCACTTCTACTTCGTCTACGCCGGCGTGGTGCTGCTCTCGGCGCAGGGGCTTTCGGCGTGCATGGCCTTCCTCCGCCGGCGGACCGGCGAATACGGCATGCACCGGGTCTTCGCGGCGGGCCTGTGCCTGTTCTTCGCCTGGACGGCCTGGGACATCGCCAAGAACCATCCCTATCAGTACGCGTACTATAACCGCCTCGGACATGAGAACGCCCAGGAGGAGATGGAGCTGGACTATTGGGTGGTCAGCACCCGAAACGCCATGCAGCGGCTGCTGACAGAGGCGCGGGACGAGACGCTCCCCCTGCAGATCAGCGCGCGGGATGACATGAGCCTGCTGGGGCTGGAGCGCTCCCACGCCACGCTGTCAAATCAGGAGCGGGAGGCGTTGGAGGTCACGCGGGACGAGAATGCCCCGTATCTGTTTTCCAACACCACCTATGCCGTCATCTATGGCGTGGAGCCGCCGGAGGGCTATCACGTCCTGTTTACGCTGGAGAGCTACAGCGTCCCCATCGCGACCGTCTATGAGCGCGACTGAGCCGTCACTCCAGTGCCAGTTCCTCCAGCACGCGGTCAAGGGCCGTCTGCCACTTCAAAAAATCCATATGTCCCACATAATGGCTCTCCAGCTCGTCATGCAGCGTCTTGGCGGCGGAGAGCTGCTCTATGGCGCGCTGGATGAGAAGTTCATGGGCATTGCGGTCAAAGCCCTGCTCCTTCTCCGATGTCTCCTCCATCCAAAACAGCCCCTTTGTGTCCTCCCAGCCGTCGCGGTCTGCGTTGTTCCGGCGGCCTGTCAGGAAGGCCACCCCATGCGCCGGAATCAATACATGGCTCACCTGCCTGGGGCAGAGCGGGTCCAGCAGCGCCACCGCGTGCAGGCCGCGTCCGGCGGCTTGCCTGGCGATCTCCTCCATCAGCTCGCCCGCGTTTAGGCCGAAGGGACAATCCACCCTGACGCACCGTTCCATCTCCAGCCCATCCAGCAAATCCACACGCCCCTTGGGCGTATAGGCCGCGCCAAACAGCCGGCGAACGCTGCCGCTCCCACCCCGCAGCGGAAGCGTCTTTGTCCATTCCTGCGCAAGCTCCCGGGCGACGCGCGGGTCCTCCCGGCCCGGACAAGCCGCCTCCAGCACCTCCTGCGCTGCCCGCAGATAATGATAACAGCGCCTGAAGCGCCCGGAAATCTCAGCCTGCAAGCGCAAGATATCCGCCGCATGAGGTCTGAGCGCCGCCTCATCCAGAAAGTCGCCCAGGCTCACCAGCGTGTCCCGCGCGCCCGGTACGACAGGGTCGTAGACGTGCGGAGCGGTGCCGTCCATCAGCGCGGCTCCGCGCTGCGGCAGGCACACGCCGTCGAGGCTGTCCGGATCGGATGAACAGTGAAAATATTCCACCTCCAGCCCCGCTTTCTGCGCCGCCTCGCCCACGCGGCGCATCAGCGTGCTCTTGCCCACGCCCGGCCCGCCCTTGAGGTAAAACATCCGCCGCCGCGCCGGGGCGGGGAGGATGTCCTCAAAGCGGCTGTAAAACCCCTGAGCTGTGTTTCCTCCCGGAAAATAATGTGTGATTTTCATACGACGCCTCCTTTTGCCAGGTTTCCGAAACAAGGATATGCAAACCGGGTGAAAAAAACATCCCCGCAGCGCTGCTGCGGGGACGGAAGGGGGCAACGGATTATCTGACCAGCGTGGGCCAGAGCTTCTTGGCGTATTCATACGCCGTGGTGATGGCCGCCTGGTGCTTGGAGTCAGGCGTGGTACCGCTGTGGGTGGTGCTGCCCACGAAATGCACGCACATCATGCCGTAGTAGTTATTGACGGCATAGAAGTACTGCTCGTTGGGGAAGCGGGACTTGGCAAAGCTGTCGGTGCCGTTAAAGCCGTGCGGGAAGCCGTAGATGCTCACCGGATAGACGGTTCCGTTGACGTTGAGCAGCGCGGCGCGGCGGTCCCAGGCGCTTCCGATATTGGTGGCGCCGCCAAACTTGTTTTTGAAGTCCGGCCAGGTATAGTTGACCACATCGCTGTCGCCGTCGGCCTTGATGAGCTCGAGCTGGCTGCTGGTGGGATGGTTGCTGTTGTAGGGGAAGCCGACGATCTCGCACATCACCTGCGTATCGGCCGCGGTGGCGGGCACGCAGTCGGCATGCCTGGAGCCAGACCAGCGGTAGATGCGGAAGACCTTGCCGGTAGCCACATCCATGACCGTGGCATAGCTGCCCTTGGGGAAGAGATCGATGCCGGCGTTGTCCCAATCCCAGCTCGCCTTGACAACGGTGTTGACGGTTCCGAAATCCGTTACCGTCACCGAGCCGCCGCCCGTGCTGCCGCCGGTGGAGCCGCCCGTGCCGCCGCCGCTGCCGGTGCCCAGCACCTGCGCGGTCAGAACGGACCAGGTTTCAACGCCACAGTCGCCGTCCACGGTAATCTTGGCCTTGCGCTGGAAATTGCGCACCGCGCTCTCCGTGCCCGAGCCATAGGTGCCGTCCAGGTTGCCCGTATAATAGCCCAGGGAGGAGAGGGCGACCTGCAGGGCATAGACGCGGATGTCACCGACCAGTCCCAGCTCGCGCTTGAGCGAGGAACCCAGGGCGCTGGACCAGAGGGTCTTGACATAGGCGGCGAGGTCCGTGCTGCTGAGGATGCCGCTCTTGACGTCGCTGTAAACGGCGTTATAGCGCTGGTTGTTGTAGTAGAGAGAACAATATTCCACCCCGCCGGCGGTATAGGTCGTGGTGCTGACCATTTGCAGCACCGTCCCCGCCGCAACCGTAACGCCGCCCGAGGAGGGCATGGTTTCGGTGGTGAACAGCCGGGTATTGGCCGGAAGGCGCACAAAGGTCTTGTCGGTGCTGGGAACCACCGAGGAGCCGCCGCCCGATCCGCCGGTGCCGCCCCCGATGCTGGCGGTGGCGCAGTCGCCGCGCACAAAGCCCACCAGGCCGCTGGAGGTGCGGATGTTATACCACGTGTACCCGGCCGCCGAGGTCGGTTGCGCCAGCAGGTCCACCACGGTTCCCTTGGCCAGCACGGTGCCGGTCTTGTTGCCGTCGGCGGCGTCACGCACGCGGGTGCCGGGCATGGTGATGGTGACGGTGCCGATGGCCGGGCTGCTGGCGTTTCCGGCGGCGCTGACATAGGTTCCCATCAGCCAGCCGGTCAGGCTGTTGTAACGGACCTTGAACCAGGTCACGCCGCTTTTCACATAGGTTTCGGTATAGCTGAGGTTGACGCCCTTGGGCACAACGGCCAGCCTGGCCGACGAGGTGGAGGCGTTTTTGCGCAGGTTGACGCTGGCCGTGGTCTTAAGCGTGCCGCTGGACGGAGAGGTGCTGCCCGAGCTGGTGGAGCCCGAACCGCTGGAGCTGCCGGAGCTGCTGGAGCCGCCGGAGGTGGTGCCGCCGCCTGTAACGGCGCTGCCGGACGCCAGGGCAAAGAGCACCGGCTGGCTGAGCGGGCCCGCGGAGCCGTCGGGGTCCAGGCCGTTGGCGCGCTGGAACTCCTTCATGGCCGTATTGGTCTTCTCGCCGTAATCGCCGTCCAGCGCTCCGCTGTAATAGCCCAGGCGGCTCAGCGCAAGCTGCACGGCATGCACCCGGATATCGCCCACCAGCCCGTCGCGCTCTCGAAGCGTGCTGTATGCGGTCTGCTTCCACAGCGTGCCGGTGATGTAGCTTTCCACCTCCGCGGAGGTCATGATATCGCCCTGGATATCGGTGCGAAGCACGTTATAGCGCTTGTTGAGATAATACAGGCTATGGTACTGCAACCCGTCGGAGGCCGTGTAATAGTTCTCCGAATAGAGCTGACACACCGTGCCTGCCGTGAGTGTCAGCGACGCCCCGTTGCCATAGGTGTCGCCCTGAAAAATCAGCACCGAGCGCGACAGCTTGATATACGTCGGAGTCGTGCTGCGGCTGAGGCTGGAAGGGCCCGAGCCCACGGAGGATGCCCAGGCCGTGGGAAGCGCGCAAACAAGCAGACACACCGCCAAAACAAGCGCCAACAACGGACGCGGTGCCGCGGCGAATGTCTTTTTTGTCCTATGGTCGTTCCTCATGGTGTACCCTCCGTGTTCCTTAACGGCCTTCGCCGATTCATTTCTGCTTCCATCCAAACGGATGCAGCCCTTTGTATCATGCTTATAATATTACAATTTTATTACGCTGTCAACGCTTTTTTCTTACTTTTTAAGGACTGTTTTTTCAATGATGTAACTTTTTTGTGTGCTTTGCCACCCACAGCCTTAAAACGCCGCCTCAATGTCCGCCAAAAGCGCGTCCACCTCGGCGCGCGGCGTGGTCACATTGGTGCAAAAGCGCACCGCCTGATGGCCCGCGTCCACGCGCTCCCAGAAGGAGAAGACGTATTTTTCCGCCAGCCTCCCAGCCGCCGCGTCGGGCAGGATGGGAAAGATCTGATTGGCAACGGTATCGCTGTACAGCGCGCAACCGTGCCGCACAAAGGCGGCCTTGAGCTCCTGCGCCATGGCGTTGGCGCGTGCCGCCTGGCGGACGTAGTCGCCGTTTTCCAGCATCGCCTCAAACTGCACGCCCAGCAGCCTCCCCTTGGCCAGCATCCCGCCGCGCTGCTTGATGTGGTAGCGGAAGCAGTCGTTGAGCGCCTCATCGGTCAGCACAATGGCCTCGCCAAAGAGCAGGCCCACCTTGGTGCCGCCGATGGTGAAGGCATCGCACGTGCCAGCCAGGAAGGGCAGGTCCACATCCGGCTGCGCGGCCAGGGCGTAACCCAGGCGCGCGCCGTCCAAAAACAGCCTGATTCCCAGCTCGCGGCAGGTCCGGGAGAGCGCCTCCAGCTCCGTGCGCGTATACAGCGTACCCACCTCCGTTGGATGGCTGATATAGACCATCGCAGGCCGGACCATATGCTCATGCGTCGCGTCGGCGCGGTGCGCCTCCACGGCCGCGCGCACCTGTCCGGCGCTGATCTTCCCCTCCCGGCCGGGCAGCGCCAGCACCTTGTGGCCCGTGGCCTCCACCGATCCCGTCTCATGCACGTTGATATGGCCCGTATCCGCGCACAGCACACCTTCAAAAGGCCTCAGCCCCGCGGCGATGACCGTCAGGTTCGCCTGGGTTCCGCCCGTAACGAAGTGCACGGCCGCTTCGGGACAGCGGCATTGCTGGCGAATGAGGTCGCGCGCGCGCTCGCAGTGCGGGTCCTCGCCATACCCGGAGGTCTCCTCCCCGTTGGTCCTCACCAGCGCGTCCAAAACAGGCTGCGCCGCGCCGCAGGCATAATCACATTCAAAATGCAGCATAGATCCATTCTCCCTTCGCTTGTCCTGCAAAATATTATCGTACACATCCGCCGCGCGGGTGTCAAGCCTTTCCCGATGCGTCCCGGCATGTTATAATGAAAAACAGCGGCGGTTTTCCGAGCATACAACATGCCGCCGGCTGAGGAGTACAACGCCATGCATGCCAAAGATACCCCCCTGTACGGACTTACGCAGGAGCAGGTCCGCTCCCGGCGCGAGCGCGGCCAAGGCAACGTCATGCCCCGCCAGAAGGAAGGCGGGATAGCCGATATTCTCCGGCGCAACGTCATGACGCTTTTTAACCTGCTCAACCTTGTACTCGCCGGGCTTTTGCTGTGGGTGGGCAGTCATCGCGATATGCTGTTTCTGGGCGTGGTGCTTTCCAACACGCTCATTGGAACCGTTCAGGAGCTGCGTGCCAAGCGCACCCATGACCGGCTCCAGCTTCTCAGCGAGCGCCCGGTGCGCGTGATGCGTGATGGGGAGGAATGTTCCCTCCCGCCCCAGGAGCTGGTCCTGGACGACGTGGTGCTCATCTCCCGGGGGGACCAGATTCCCGCCGACGCGCAGGTCCTCTCCGGGACGGCCGAGGCGGACGAATCGCTGCTGACGGGCGAGAGCGCGCCTGTCTCCAAGGCCGCGGGCGATGCGCTTTATTCCGGCAGCTTTCTGGTCAGCGGGTCCGTGGCGGCGCGGCTGACGGCCGTGGGCGCGGACAGCTACGCCGGGCGGCTTCAGCTCTCCGCGCGCCAGGTGCGCCGCGCCCAGAGCGAGCTGATGCGCGACATGCGCCGCATCATCCGCTGGGTTTCCCTGATTATCGTCCCCCTTGGTGCCGTCATGTTCCTCAGGCAGTATACCGCGCTAAGCCTCAGCCTAGAAGAGGCTGTCACCGGGACGGTCGCATCGGTGCTGGGCATGATCCCCGAGGGGCTGATTTTGCTGACCTCGGTGTCCCTGGCGGCGGGTGTGGTTGCCCTGGGGCGGCGAAACGCGCTGGTCAACGAGCTCTTTGGCATCGAGACGCTGGCCCGCACGGACGTGGTGTGCATGGACAAGACCGGCACCCTGACCAGCGGCGAGATGGTTCTGGAGCAGACGCTGCCTCTGGATGGCGCGTCCGCCGAAGACATCGCTGCGTGCATGGCCGCGTTGCTGCGCGCTTCCACGGACCTCACCCCGACCGTCCGGGCGCTCGAGGAAGCGTTTTGCGCCACGGAGGCCCCGGATGCGGTATGTTCCATTCCCTTCTCCAGCGCCCGCAAATGGTCGGCGGCGCAGTTTGAGGCGCTGGGCAGCGTGGTGCTGGGCGCGCCGGAGCGCCTCCTTCACGGTCCCGTGCTGGAAAAGGCGCAGGCGCTGGCCTCACAGGGCCTGCGCGTGCTCGCCCTGGCCAGATCGGACGCCTCCCTCTCTCTGGAGGAGCTGCCGGACGGCCTCGTCCCCCTGGCGCTGCTTTGCCTGCGTGACGCGTTGCGGCCCAACGTGCAAAAGACGGTCCGTTATTTCGGCGAGCAGGGCGTGACGCTCAAGGTCATCTCCGGGGACAGTCCCTTAACGGTTTCTCACGCCGCCCTGGCGGCCGGTGTGCCCGGCGCGGAGCACATGGTGGACCTCTCCGCCATCGAGGGGGAAAAGGACTACACCGCCCTGTCGCGCGAATACGCGATCTTCGGTCGTGTTTCCCCGCAGGATAAGCGCGGGCTCATCGAAGCCCTGCGCCGGGACGGCCACGGCGTGGCCATGGTGGGCGACGGCGTCAACGACATCCCGGCGCTCAAGGCGGCGGACTGCTCCATCGCCATGGCCGGCGGCAGCGACGCCGCGTGCCGCGTGGCGCAGATCACCCTGCTGGACGGCGACTTCGATGTGATGCCCCGCATCGTCCTGGAGGGCCGCAGGGTCATCAACAACATCACGCGCGCCGCGTCGCTGTTCCTGGTCAAGAACATCTTCAGCCTCATCCTCTCCCTTCTTCTGCTCGCGCTTCCCTACGCCTATCCCTTCGCCCCCATTCAGCTCACCCTCGTCAGCTCCCTGACCATCGGCTTCCCCTCGTTCGTGCTGGCCCTACAGCCCAGCAGTGACCGTGTCAGCGGCAGCTTTCTTCGCAACGTCATCATGCGCGCCCTGCCCGGCGGCGTATGCACCGCGGCCCTCATCATCCCTCTGATGGCCTGCTCCGATACCCTGGGCTTCTCCCGGGACACGGTCAGCACGCTCAGCACGCTGATCGCCGGTTATTCCGGGCTGGTGGTGCTGCTGCTGACCTGCCTGCCCCTCAACCTCCTGCGCGGCGCGCTGGTGGCGGTGATGGCCGCGGCCTTTGCGGGGGCGGTTGGGCTGTTCCCGCGGGTATTTTATCTGTTGCCCGTTTTGGGGAGGCAATGGCTTGTGCTTGCCGCGGCGGCGGTGCTGGCGCCCCTGATTCAGATCGGGCTTGGCGCGCTGGTGCGGCGCGCCCATCGTCCTGCGCACACAGCGCAGCGCAATACACCGCTGTGATCTTCTCCCCCGCGCCGGCCTTTTTGCCGGGCAGACCAAGCCTTCCCGAACGAACAGAGCCCCCGCAAAGCGGAGGCTCCAGTTTGTCGAAAAAGTCCGCCCACGGCGGCCTTTTCCGCCAAATGCTTAAGAAATGTTTGCGCCCAGGGGCGCAAACTCCCCGCCCGCCCGGCAAAGCCGGGCGATACGAATCCACTTTGGAGGGCCTGCGGGCCCTCCAAACCTCCCGAAAAGTGTTTGTCAGCAGTCTGAGCCCCCGCTTTGCGGGGGCTCACAGCCTGTCAAAAAAGGTCGCATTATGCGGCCTTTTTTGCTATACTAAGGACAGGTGATGAAGATGCTGAAGAAAGA
>CALVKX010000043.1 GCA_944333375.1 uncultured Eubacteriales bacterium | reverse complement strand
GCAACTCAACTATACCAGATGGGCGCTCAAGTCTCATCCTTTTTTTCTTCACTGTCCAATATGTATTGTAGCGCTACAACCCGTTTCGGGCTTTTTTGTATGTTTGACTTGCAAGCGCTTCAATGGCATGCTATCATTATTTATGTATGTGCCTAACGATAAGGAGGACCTATGAGCAAGGATTTTGACGCGCTGCTTGCCTGTGTGGAAAAGCCTGCGCGCTATACCGGCGGGGAGATGAACGCCGATGTCAAGCCCATCGGGCAGGCAGAAATCTCCTTTGCGTTCTGCTTTCCAGATACTTATGAGGTGGCCATGAGCCATCTTGGCATGAAAATTCTCTACGGCATCCTCAACGACCTGCCCTATGCGGTGTGCGAACGGGTCTGTATGCCGTGGGTGGATATGATTTGCGCGCTCCGGGACAGCGGGACGTCCCTGTTTTCCCTGGAAAGCCATACGCCGCTCAACTGCTTTGACATCATCGGCTTTACGCTCCAGTATGAAATGAGCTATACCAATGTGCTGGAGATGCTGGACCTGGGCGGTGTTCCCGTCCTGTGCTCCGAGCGCGGCGAGAGGGACCCCATCGTGCTTGCGGGCGGGCCCTGCGCCTTCAATCCCGAACCGCTGCATCTGTTTATTGATGCATTTCTTATTGGCGACGGAGAGGAATCTATCGTTGAGGTTACGGACCTGCTCAACGCCTGTAAAAAGGCGGGCGTGCCCCGCTCCGAGCGCCTCCGTCGCCTGGCCGGCCTTCGTGGCGTGTATGTGCCAAGCCTTTACCGGGATCAGTATAATCAGGATGGCACTCTCAAAAGCCTCGAGCCCGTCGACCCCTGCGCGCCTCCCAGGGTGCGCAGGAGCATCCTGACGGATTTTGAGCATGCCTACGTACCCACGCATCCGCCTGTTCCGTATATTCAGCCTGTGTTCGACCGTATCATGCTGGAGATCATGCGCGGCTGTACGCGCGGCTGCCGCTTCTGTCAGGCCGGCATGCTCTATCGTCCCGTGCGCGAGCGCAGCGTGGACAGGCTGGTGGAGCTGGCCAAAGCCTCTGTGCAAAATACCGGGTATGAGGAGATTTCACTTTCGTCGCTCTCCTCCAGCGATTATTCCTGCATCTCGGAGCTTGCCCGGCGGCTGACAGACGAGCTCAAGGACAAGCGTGTCTCTCTGTCTTTACCCAGCCTTCGCGTGGACAAGTTTGTACAGGACACCCTCAGCCATACCCAGAAGGTCAAAAAGAGCAGCCTCACCTTTGCCCCCGAGGCGGGTACGCAGCGCCTGAGGGACGTCATCAACAAAAACGTTACGGAAAAGGATTTGATAAACACCCTCACCAACGCGTTTTCAAACGGCTGGAACGCGGTCAAGCTCTATTTTATGATGGGTCTTCCCACGGAGACGGAGGAGGACCTTGTCGGCATTGCGGAGCTGGCAAAGACCGCCGCGGCGGCATATTACAGCGTCCCCAGGGAAAGTCGCGTCAAGGGCCTTCGTATCACATGCAGCGCCGCGGTCTTTGTGCCCAAACCCTTTACGCCCTTCCAGTGGTGTTGTCAGGATGACCCGGATACCGTCCATCGCAAGCAGCGGCTGGTGCGAGAGCAGTTTTCCAGGCTTAAATCCGCGCATTTCAACTATCATGATTCCGGCGTCAGCGAGATCGAGGCCTGCTTCGCCGTCGGAGACCGAAGGCTGGCGGCCGTGCTCTATCGCGCCTGGCAGTTGGGCTGCCGCCTGGACGGATGGACCGAGCAGTTCCGCTATGACCTGTGGCGGCAGGCGTTTGAGGACTGCGGGTTGGATATCGATTTCTATGCGCACCGCAGGCGCGCGCTGGATGAGCTCCTCCCGTGGGACCATATCGACGCCGGCATCGACAAGGCGTTTTTAAGGCGCGAGTATGAACGCGCCATGGGCGCCCAGACCACCCGTGACTGCCGCGAGGGCTGCAACGGCTGCGGCCTGCAAAAGCTCAAGGGGGTGTGCCGCGCATGCGAATGATGGTTGTCTTTGAGAAGGGAGAGTCCCTGCGCTATATCGGCCATCTGGACCTGATGCGCGCCATGCAGCGTGCCCTGCGCAGAAGCGGCCTTCCCATTCGCTATTCCAACGGCTTCAATCCGCACATTCGCCTGAGCTTTGCCGCGCCGCTGAGCGTTGGGATCGTGGGGCTGCGCGAGCTGATGGAGGTGCCTTTGGAGGATGGCGTGCGGGAAGAAGATTTCAAAGCGGGCATGAACGCCGTTCTGCCCGCCTCTCTGCGCGTCCGCCAGTGCCGCGCGCTGGCGGACGGCTTTCCGGCGCTGATGTCCCTGGTGGCGGGGGCGCGCTATCTCATCCGCTTTCCTTCCATCGCCGAGAGCGACCGCGCGGCGGCCGGGTTTGACGCCTTCATGGCGCTCGCGTCCTATACCGCTGCCCGCCGCACCAAGAGCGGAGAAAATGCCTGCGATATTCGTCCTTTCGTGCTCGGAGGCGCGCTTGAAAAGACGGCGCAGGGGTGGGAAATCACGCTGGAGACGGCCGCCACCGCTGCCGGGTCCCTCAAGCCGTCCCTTTGGCTTGAGTGCCTGCGCGCGTTTACGGGCGCGGGGGAGTTTGACCACATCATCTATCGCACGGCTATTCTGGCGCGGACGAAATCGGGCGAGCTTGTCCCCATGGAGGAGGTCTGAAAGGCATGGAACAGCCGCTTCGGCTGATTGCCAACGGTACGCGGACCGCGCTGATGGAGGGGGAGCGCCTGATTGAGTTTTATCAGGAGCAAGCCGGCGCGCAAAGCGTTGTGGGCTGTGTTTTCCTGGGCCGCGTGGAGCGCGTGCTCCCGGATGTCAAGGCTGCGTTTGTGCGGCTTGGGCTCTCGCAAAACGGATTCCTCCCGCTGCGCGAGTCCGAGAGTTACCACCGCGCCTGCGGCTCCGCGCCGCTGATGACCGGTCAGGAGGTTCTGGTGCAGGTCAAAAAGGACCCCAAGGGCGAGAAAGGGGCCTTTTTAACGCGGGATATCTCGTTTCCTGGACAGTACGTGCTGCTGATGCCCAACAACCGCTTTGTGGGACTGAGCCGCCGCGTGCAGGACGAGGGCGACCGCGCCCGCGCCAGAGCCCTGGGCCAACGCATCGCCGGTGACCGCTTCGGCCTGATCGTGCGCCACGCCGCGCTTTACGCAAAGCCGGACGAGGTGGAGGCGGAGGCGGAAGCACTGTGGGACGCCTGGCGCGACATGGAGGCGCGTGCCCGGTATCTCAGGGCGCCCGCTCTTGTTTATGCCGTCTCATCCATGCAGGACATTCTGCTGAGGGATTATGCGACGCGTCATTCCATCGAGGTCCTCTCCCGTGACGAGCCTCCCCGGACGCTGCCGCAGGGTGTCCAATGGCGGACGCTCGGCGCGCCTGAGATCGAAGCCGCCTGGTCCGCCGGGCGCGTGGAGGCGCAGGTGGAAGCGGCGCTCAGGCGGCGCGTGACCCTGCCGGGCGGGGGTACGCTCGTTATTGACGAGCGGGAGGCGCTGACCACCATCGACGTCAACTCCGGAAGCGCCGTTACCGCCGCCGGTGGAGAGGACCTTGCGCTGGAGGAAAACCTTTGCGCCGCGGCTGAAGCCGCGCGCCAGATCCGGCTGCGCAACCTCAGCGGAATTCTTCTCATCGACTTTATCGACATGCAAAGCGACGAGCACCGCGGCCGTGTGCTGGCGGCCATGGAGGAAGCCGTGCGCGACGACCGGGTGAAAACCGTGATTCATGGCTTCACCAGCCTTGGCCTTCTGGAAATGACGCGCAAGCGCACCCGCGATACGCTTTCGGACGCGCTGACCGCGCCCTGCGGCGCCTGCCGCGGGACGGGACGCGTGCGTTGCGACTGAATGAAAGGAACCGATGATTTGTGCAACACACCCCAGTTTACGTGACCGAGGCCGAGCGGCTTGAGCAGGAAAGCGCCATGGAGCGCGTGCTCGCCCTGCCTGACCGCCCGCGCTCCTACCACATCGTTACCTATGGATGCCAGATGAACGCGCACGACTCCGAAAAGCTGGCCGGCATCCTCACAAGGATGGGCATGGATGAGGCGGCGGACCGTCGTGAGGCGGACCTGGTCATCTTCAACACCTGCTGCGTGCGCGACAATGCAGAGAGAAGGGCGCTTGGAAACGTCACCTGGCTCAAGGAGCTCAAGAAGGAAAAGCCCGGCCTTCTCATCGGCGTGTGCGGCTGCATGGTGCAGCAGCCCGGCATGGCGGAGCGCATCCTCAGGCAGTACCGCTTTATCGACCTGGCCTTTGGAACGCACAACCTGCACCGCCTGCCCTCGCTGCTCCTTGCGCTGCTCACGCAAAAGACGCGTGTGGTCAGCGTGACGGACGAGGAAAACCTCATTGCCGAAGACCTGCCCGTCAGGCGGCTCAGCCCCTATCACGCCTTTATCACCATCATGTACGGATGCGACAACTTCTGCTCCTACTGCATCGTGCCCTATGTGCGCGGGCGCGAACGCTCCCGCCGCGCGGACGATATCCTGCGCGAAGCCGAGGGCCTTTTGAAAAGCGGTGTCAGGGAGATTATGCTCCTTGGTCAAAATGTCAACAGCTACGGCGCGGGAACGGGCGACACCTTCCCCGGCCTGCTTCGCCGGCTGGACGCGCTGGGCGTGGAGCGCATCCGCTTCATGACCTCCCATCCCAAGGACCTAAGCGACGACCTCATCGCCGCCATGGCGGAGTGCAGCCATGTGTGCAACCACCTGCACCTGCCCGTGCAGAGCGGCAACGACGAGATCCTGCGCCGGATGAATCGCCGCTATACACGCCAGGCGTATCTTGGCAAGGTCGAAAAGCTGCGCGCCGCCGTGCCCGGCATCGGCCTGACCACCGATCTGATCGTCAGCTTCCCCGGCGAGACGGAAAGCCAGTTCGAGGATACCTGCTCGCTGGTGCGCGAGGTGGGGTATGACGCGGCGTTTACCTTCATCTACTCCCCGCGGGCGGGCACGCGCGCGGCAGCCATGGAGGGCCGCATCGCGCAGGAGGAGTCCACCCGCCGCATCGAGAAGCTCATCCGTGAGGTGGAAGCCTCCACAGCCCGCGTTCACGCCTCTATGATCGGGCAGAGGGAAGAGGTGCTGGTGGAGAGCATCTCCAAGCGCGACGAAAACAAGGTGTCCGGGAAAGGACGGCGAAGCATCACCGTCACCCTTGAGGGCAGCGAGGCGGACATTGGAAAGATCATTCCCGTTACCATCACCTCCGCGGCGGTCAACACCCTGCGCGGAGAAAGAACAGAAAGGTGAGTCGAATATGGAAAAGGTGCTCAATCAGGCGGAACTGCTGGCCGAAGCCATTTTGGAAAGCGAGGAATACATCGCCATGCGCCTGGCCGAACAGGCGGCCATGAAGGATGAGAAGGCCACCCAGCTCATCGCGGCCTATACCGAGAAGCGTCAGAACGTGGAAAACCTGCTGGCCGACGCCAACATGGACCACGGCGCGCTGGCCAGGGCGGGGGAGGAGCTTGAGAACGTGGAGCATGCCATCGACGAAAACGAAATCATCACCCGCATGCGCCAGACCAACGAGGCGTTCACGCAAATGATGAAGAAGGTCAACAGCATCATCAAGTTTGTCGTCACCGGCGAAAACGACGAGGAGGAGCACGCCTGCAGCGGCTCGTGCGAGGGTTGCAGCGGCTGCGGCCATCAGCACTGATACGCGCGATCCCGGCGTAATGTACGAAAGGAGCTTGTTTCGTGGCAGCGACACCTACGCCCATGATGCAGCAGTATCTGGAGCTTAAGGCCAAACACAAGGATTGTATTCTCTTTTTTCGCCTCGGCGATTTCTATGAGATGTTTTTCGAGGATGCGAAGCTGGCCTCCAAGGAGCTGGAGCTGACGCTGACGGGAAAAGACTGCGGCCTTGAGGAGCGCGCGCCGATGTGCGGCGTGCCCTATCATGCGGCAAACGCCTATATTGCCCGGCTCATTGACAAGGGCTACAAGGTGGCGGTGTGCGAGCAGCTCACGGACCCGGCGCTGAGCAAGGGGCTGGTGGAGCGCGACGTCATCCGAATCGTCACGCCCGGAACGGTGGCGGACCCGTCCCAGCTCGACGAGAAAAAGGCCTGCTACGTGCTGTGCGTGGCCTTCACCGGCAAGGCGGCGGCGCTAGCCTATGCCGACGTGAGCACGGGCGAACTGATCGCGCACCTTCTGCCCGACGCCGCGCGCACGCTTCGCGACGAGCTTATGCGGATTCGGCCGCGCGAGATCGTGACCAACGCGATGGACAAGCTCACCCCGAACCTCAGCGAGGATATCAGCTGCTCCGTGCTGCCCGAGAGCGACTTTCAAAAAAAGAACGTCCAGAAAGCGCTTTTGGAGCACTTTAGGGTGCCCTCGCTCATGGCCCTCGGGCTGGATGAGCGCGACAAACGCTATATCGCGGCGGGCGCGCTGCTGATCTATCTCAACGACACGCAGAAAAACGCCCTGTCGCACCTGACCCAGCTCACGGTCTATCAGGGCGAACATACGATGTTCCTTGACCGCATGACCCGCCGCAACCTGGAACTGGTCGAGAGCCTGCGGGCAGGGGATCGCCGCGGGTCGCTGCTGTGGCTTTTGGACAGGACGCATACGGCCATGGGGGCAAGGCTTCTGCGCAGCTGGGTCGAAAACCCCATGACCGACGAGGGCGCCATCCAGACGCGCCTTGACGCGGTAGAGGCTTTGAAGGACGGCTATATGGCCGCCGAGGAGATCGGACAGGCGCTGGAAGACGTGGCGGACATGGAGCGCCTGCTTGGCAAGATCAGCTATAACAGCCTTACCGCGCGCGACTGTCTGGCGCTGCTGCGCTCCCTGAAGGCGATTGCGCCGGTGAAGGAGCTGATGGGGCGCTTTGAGGCGACCTCCATTCAGGCGCTCGCCCATACCCTTACGCCGGTGGAGGACCTGTGCGACCTGCTGGAGCGCGCAATCGACCCGGACGCCCCTATTTTGCTCAGCGAGGGCGGGGTCATCCGGGAGGGCTACAGCAGGGAGCTTGACGAGTACCGGGACGCGGCGGCGAACGGAAAGCAGTGGATTTTGGATCTGGAGGCGGCCGAGCGGCAGGAAACCGGGATCAAGAACCTCAGGATTCAGTTCAACCGCGTGTTCGGCTATTACATCGAGGTCACCAAGAGCAACCTGGACCTCGTCCCGCTTCGCTATTCCCGCAAGCAGACGCTGGCCAACGCCGAGCGGTACGTGACGGCGGAGCTACAGGAGATTGAGCACAAGATCCTCAACGCCCAGCAGCAGGCGTTGGCGCTGGAAAGCGTGCTCTTTGCCTCGGTGCGCGAGGCCATCGCCGCGCAGATCGGCGCCGTGCAGCAAAACGCCCTTGTGCTCAAGACGGCGGACGCGCTGTTGTCCCTGGCTCAGGTGGCGCGCGAAAACGATTATGTCAAGCCCCATCTCAACGATGACGGCGTCCTTCACATCGTCGAGGGCCGCCATCCCATCGTGGAGCGCACGGTTGCGGACACGCCCTTTGTGCCCAACGACGTGACCATGGATGCGGAGGAAAACCGCATGCTCATCATCACCGGCCCCAACATGGCCGGCAAGAGCACCTACATGCGGCAGGTGGCGCTCATCACGCTTATGGCCCACATCGGAAGCTTCGTGCCCGCCAGAGAGGCCGACATCAGCCTGTGCGACCGCATCTTCACCCGCATCGGCGCCTCGGACGATCTGGCGGGCGGGCAGAGCACCTTTATGGTGGAGATGAGCGAGACGGCCGCCATCCTGAGAAGCGCCACAAGCCGCTCTCTGGTGGTCCTTGATGAGATCGGCCGGGGAACCAGCACGTTTGACGGCCTGGCGATCGCCTGGGCGGTGGTGGAGTACCTGCTGGACAAAAAGCGCATCGGCGCAAAGACGCTCTTTGCCACGCATTATCACGAGCTGAGCGAGCTGGAGGGCCGCTTCGAGGGCGTGAAGAACTACTGTATTTCGGTGATGGAGCACGGCGAGGACGTGATCTTCCTCAGAAAGATCATGCCCGGCGGGGCGGACAAGAGCTACGGCGTGCATGTGGCCCGTCTGGCCGGGGTTCCCGCGCCCGTGGTGGCCCGCGCCCATGAGATTCAGGCGCGGCTGGAGGTCAGCGACATCAATCAGGAAACGATCTCCTCCAATATTCTGGAAAAGCGCAAGAAGGAAAACAGGCAGACCGATCTGTTCCACCTGGCGCAGGACGAGCTAGTGGAGGAGCTTCAGAATCTGGACGTTCTCTCCATCACGCCCATGGACGCGCTGAACATCCTTTTTCGCCTGCGCGAAAAGGCGCGCAGGCTGTAAAGGAGGAAGCCCATGACAGTCATCCGAAAACTGCCGCCTGAGATCATCGGGCAGATCGCCGCGGGCGAGGTCGTGGAACGACCGGCCTCCGCGGTCAAGGAGCTGGTGGAAAACAGCATCGACGCGGGGGCGCGCAACGTGACGGTGGAGCTTCGCGAGGGCGGAATCCAATACCTGCGCGTGAGCGACAACGGCCGCGGGATTCCCGCCGAGCAGATCCGGCTGGCCTTTGAACGCCACGCCACCAGCAAGCTTTCCAAGCCCGCGGACCTCTACGATCTGCATACCCTGGGCTTCCGCGGCGAGGCCCTGGCCTCCATCGCCGCGGTCGCAAGGGTCACGCTGACCACCCGCACGGAAAACGCGCCCTTTGGCACGCGTGCCGTCGTGGAAGCGGGGGAATTCACCGACATCCGTCAGGCCGCTTCTCCCGTGGGCACGACGGTCGTGGTGGAAAACCTGTTTTTCAATACGCCCGTGCGGCTGAAATTCCTCAAAAAGCCCGCCGCAGAGGCCGCTCTGGTCGCCGATTACATGCAGCGGCTCATCCTGTCACGTCCTGACGTGGCCTTCCGCTTCGCCAGCCAGGGCAAGACGATTTATCACAGCATGGGCGACGGCAAGCTGGAATCCGCGCTTTACTGCCTCTACGGCCGCGAGGCCTTTGCCATGATGCGCAAGGTGAGCGGCCACATGAACGGCATCGTCCTTTCCGGGTATGTGGGCACAGGCGAGCTTTCACGCGGCAACCGCCAGCAGCAGTCCTTCTTTGTCAACGGGCGCTTTTTCCGCAGCCAGCTCATCAGCCGGGCGCTTGAGGACGGCTGCGAGGGCCAGGTGATGGTGGGGCGCTTTCCGATGTGCGCACTGTTTCTTGAGATGCCCAACCAGCAGGTGGACGTGAATGTGCACCCAAACAAGCTGGAGGTGCGCTTCCAAAACGAGCCGGCCGTATCGCAGGCCGTCAGCGCGCTGGTCCGTGAGGCACTGCACGCGGAGACGCTGGGTGGGCGGCTCACCGCCGCGGACACGCAAAGCGCTCCGGCCACGGAGAAAGACAAGGCGGATTTTGCCGTGGTTCCCCTAAGCAACCCGGCGGAGATCGCCCCGGCTCAGAGCGAAGCCCCGGCGGAAACGCAGGCGCAACCCGCCTCCGACGCTGCGCTGCGCCGGGCGCTGGAGGCGCTCAAGCCGGCGGTGATCCCAGCCGTGTCCGGCGGGGCTTCGCTGGCGCAAAACACGATGGCCGGCCTCGGGGCAAGGGCCCTTTCAGCCATCAGGCCGACTGCGCCGGCCGCCCCGCCGCCCCGGAAAACCCAGGACGAGCTGCAGCAGCAGACGATTGCGCCAGAGCCTCCCGCGGATCAGGGGCGGATTCGCCTCGTGGGCATCGTGTTCGATACCTACTGGATCTTTGAAACGGGGGACCGGCTGCTGCTTTTGGACCAGCACGCCGCGCATGAGCGCATGCTCTATGACCGGCTGATGGCGCGGTTTGAGAGGGGAACGGCCTCCCAGCAGCTTCTCTCGCCGCAGCTCGTCCGCCTGACCGCGCACGATATGGCGCTGGTGACGGAGTTTGCCCCGGTCCTGGCGGACGCCGGCTTCGTCGTCGAGCCCTTTGACGACGCATGCGTGGCCGTCAAGGCCATCCCCACGCTCTTTGGGGAAAATGATTCGCCCAGGGAGCTGCTCATGGAGGCCCTGGACGAGTGGCAGGCCGGACGGGGACAGGTGACGCGCGAGCGCATCCGCAGACGCGTGGCGCAGATGGCCTGCAAGCACGCTATCAAGGGCGGCGACCGCCTCAACGAGCAGCAGGTGCGCGGATTCCTCCGCCAGCTTTTGGAAAGCGGCGCGATGCCCACCTGTCCGCACGGACGCCCGATCGTGACCGAAATCACGCTGAAAGAGTTCGAGAAGCGCTTTAAGCGCATCCCCTGAAGGAGGCCGTATGTGCATGGAACCCCGCGTGATCGCCGTTGTTGGTCCCACGGCCAGCGGGAAAAGCGATCTGGGAATGGCCCTGGCAGGGCGTCTGGGGGGAGAGATCGTCTGTATGGACTCCATGCAGATCTACCGGCGCATGGACATCGGCACCGCCAAGCCCACGGCGGTGGAGCGCGCCGCTGTGCCGCATCACATGCTGGACATCGTCGATCCCGAACAGCCCTACGCCGTCGCCGACTATGTGCAGGCGGCCGGACAGGTGATCGCGGGGATAGCTGCCCGAGGCAAGGTGCCCATTCTGGTGGGCGGCACGGGGCTGTATCTCAAGGCGATGATGGACGGCCTGCCGCTGGGCGGCGCGGGCGGAGATGAAAGGCTGCGCGCCGAGCTCAACGCCATGGCCGACGCGCCGGGGGGGCTGGAACGGCTTCATGCGAGGCTCTCCGCGATTGATCCCGAAACCGCTTCGCGCCTGCATCCCAACGACCGGCGGCGCGTGATCCGCGCCATCGAGGTCTATGAGCAGACCGGGATTGCGCTTAGCCGCCAGAACCAACGCACGCAGGGAAGCGATCTTCGGGTGCTGCCGCTGGCCCTCGACTGGCCGCGCGAGGCGCTTTACCGCCGCCTGGAGGCGCGCGTTCACCGAATGATGGCGCAGGGCCTCGCTCAGGAGGTGCGCGCGCTCATGGAAAGCGGCGTTTCGCCAACGGCGCAGTCGATGCAGGGCATCGGCTACAAGGAGTTGGTCCCGGCGGTCATGGGGGAGTGCGGCATGGAGGACGCCGCGTGGAAAATCATCGTCCACACCCGGCATTACGCCAAGCGGCAGGGGACGTGGCTGCGTGGCGAGCCGCGCTGCGTGTGGCTGGACGCCCGGGATTCGGACGGCCTGTTTGTGAAGGCGCTGGAATATGCGCAGGCATTTTTGGAAGGAGCAGGAACGGATGAGAGAGATCATTGAGGCGGCGGAGAGACGCTGCCGGCCCATGTTTGAGAGCATTGAGGAAACGGCGCTTGCAAACACCGCAAGGGTGCTGGATGCCATGCAGCGCCACGGGGTGGCCTCGCGCCATTTTGCGCCCACCACGGGGTACGGATATGACGATGTGGGCCGCGATACGCTGGAAAAGCTCTTTGCGGACCTGTTCCATGCGCAAGCCGCCATCGTAAGGCCCCAGATCGCCTCCGGAACCCACGCGCTTTCCCTGTGCCTGTTTGGTCTGCTCAGGCCGGGCGACGAGCTGCTCTATGCCTCCGGCGCCCCTTATGATACGCTCGAGGATGTCATCGGCGTGCGCGGCTGTCCGATGGGATCGCTTCGGGAAATGAACGTGAGCTACGCCGAGGTCCCGCTTGGGAAAGACGGAAGGCTGGATCTGGCGGCGATTCGCGCATCCATGAAGCCCAATACCCGCGTCGTGGCCGTTCAAAGAAGCCGCGGCTATTCCTCCCGCCCCAGCCTCATGCCCGAGGATATCGCCCCGCTGTCGGAGATGCTCAGGCGCGACTTTCCCTCCGCCTGCCTGATGGTGGACAACTGCTACGGCGAATTTGTGCAGGACCGCGAGCCCACCGAGTTCGGGGCGGATATCTGCGTGGGCAGC
>CALVKX010000042.1 GCA_944333375.1 uncultured Eubacteriales bacterium | reverse complement strand
TTCATCATGTTCGACGCCATGCGCACCGTCGCCAATACCGAGATGGCCAGCCAGGCCCTGGGCCTGCTCACCACCGGCACGCAGACCAACGAAAGCTGGCTGTGGATCAAAAACATCTGGATGCCGGACAGTCCCTTCAATCCCGTCATCGCCGACAGCGCCAACCTGCGCATCATCCCGGCCGACATCTGGGCCAAGGTGTTTTCTTCGCTGGAGCCCGCCTCTGTGACGGCGCTGGCGCAGTATGGCATCGACGCGGCCACCATCAGCGGAGACACCGTCTTTGCCGCGCTTCAGACCCTGCCCATCTATGCGCAGGAGACGCAGCTGTGGGCCACCATGCCGCAGCTGAACCTGCTGATCGTGAACCTCAGCATCTATGCGCACAACAACGGCTGGTTCATCCTGCCCATTCTGGCCGCCGTCACCCAGTACCTGATGACGCTGTCCCAGCCGCAGACCACCGCCGACCCCAACAACCCGGCGGCGGGCACCAACAAGTTCATGAAATACTTTTTCCCGCTGTTCTCGCTGTGGATCTGCTCCAGCTACAACGCGATCTTCGCCCTCTACTGGGTGGTCAGCAACGTGTTTGCCTGGGTGCAGGGCTTGGTGATGAACAGGATGTTTGAGAAAATGGAGGACAATCAGCTTGAGACCGCAGGGGAGGGAACATTGAAATGAGGTCTGTGGAATCCAGCGCAAAAACCATGGAGGAGGCCGTCACCCAGGGCCTTGAGAAGCTGGGCGTCTCCTTTGCGGATGTCAAGATCGACATCCTGGACGAGGGCAGCAAGGGATTTCTGGGCATTTTGGGCGGCAAGCCCGTGGTGGTGCGCCTGACGGTGCGCGAGGATGCCGCCGCCACGGAGGACGTGCTTTCCTCCGTCGCGCTGGAGGATGCGGTCAAGGAGCCGGAGCAAAAGCCTGCCCGCAAGCGCAAGCCCAAGGCTGACAAGCCGGAGGACAAGGTGGAAAAACCCGCTGCGCAGGAAAAGGCGGACCAGCCCAAGGCCCCCAAGGCCGAGAAGCCTGCCAAGGCGACGAAGGCCGAAAAGCCCGCGAAAGCGGAAAAGCCAGCCGCCCCCGCGCCGGAGACCGTGCCGCCCCCAGCCGATGCTGAGGCGCCGGAGGGCCGCGCCTTCACCTTCCTGACGGATGTGACCCGTCTCATGGGCGTGGAGGTCACCATCAACGCCCGTCGTGATGAGGAAGGCAACGTCCGTGTGGATATGTTTGGCGATACGCTGGGCATTTTGATCGGACGGCGCGGCGAGACGCTGGACGCGTTGCAGTACCTCACCAGCCTGTATGTCAACAAGGGCCGCGAGGAGTATATCCGCGTCACCCTGGACACCGAGAACTACCGCGCCAAGCGCGAGGAGGCACTGCGCCGGCTGGCCAACCGCATGGCCAACCGCGCCGTCAAGACGGGCCGCAAGGTGGTCATGGAGCCCATGAACCCCTATGAGCGGCGCATCCTGCACAGCGCCCTGCAGCAAAACGACGCCGTGACCACCCATAGCGAGGGCGAGGAGCCCAACCGCCATGTGGTCATCACGCTCAAGCAGCAGAATTGAAGCCGGGCCTGAGAGCGTCAGCCGTGGAGATGTCAGCTCCACGGCTGTTCTCCATATCCTGCCTTGTGAGAAAAAAGGCGTTGTGTTATAATAAATTGACTTTTTCTACAAACGTCGGCACCGCGGCCGCAAGGGGCTGCTGATTTGACAACCCTGGAATGGAGGAACGTTCATTATGGCAGGCTATGTATCCGAGGCGGTCATCAAGCGGCTGCCCGCTTATTACCGTCACCTCAAGGAGCTGGAAAAGGAAGGCGTCCATCAGATCTCCTCACAGGGCCTGGGCAACCGCATGCATCTGACGGCCTCTCAGATCCGCCAGGACATCAACTGCTTCGGCGGCTTCGGACGCCAGGGCTATGGCTATTCCGTCAGCGGCCTGCGTGAACATATCGGCCATATCCTGGGCGTGGACCGCACGCACCGCATGATTATCGTGGGAGCAGGCAACATAGGCCGTGCCGTGGCCCTGTCGGATTCCTTTCCCGCCAACGGGTTTGAAACCGTGGCGCTCTTTGACAGCGACCCGGGGAAGATCGGCATGGCGGTCGGCGGGCTGATGGTGCAGGATGTGGCGGAGCTGAAGCGTTATTTGGATGAAAACACGGTGGACATCGCCGTGCTGGCCGTGCCGGTGTCCCATGCGCAACGGATGGCCGACGCGCTGTGCGCGCATGGGGTGAAGGGCTTTTGGAACTTCGCGCCGCTGGATCTCAAGCTGCCGGAGGGAACCTCGGTGGTGAATGTCCATCTGGACGAAGGACTGGAAATTTTGAGCTTCCGCATGCTCAGGGAAATGCTCTGAGCCGCGGTGACAGGGAGGTTTTCGGATGGCGGCAGGGCGCTATGGTACGGGCGGTCCCGCCCGGTCGGGGCCGAGCGTGAAGCGCGCGCAGAAGCTGATCGTGGATGGCCGGGGCGAGTTTGCCGCCCCGGCCCGGCTTGAGGGAGCGCAGTACCACAGCATGCTGGAGGCCGCTTCTTCGGATGCGCCTGCGGCAACGCCCGCCCGGGATGCGTTTGTCTATGACGACGACCTGACCTGGGAGCAGCCGCTGGAGAGCGTGCCGGTGACGGAACGCGCCCGGCAGAGCGCTGCTCCGGCCCGCGGGGCCGCCGGGCAGAAGCGCGCCCCTGCGCGCGGCAACGGCGCGCCCCGCCGGCAGCAGCCGCAGGACGCGGACGGCAGGCGCGACCGCTCGGGCTGGCGCGCCTATGCGTGCGTGGCGGTGATCGCGCTGAGCGTCCTGGGCATGATCGTGCTGGCGGTCGTGATGATGCCACAGATGGCGGGGTATTTCTGGAAGGACTTCGGGAATTACGCCTTTATCAACGGCGAGCTGCTGCGCTATGATCCCGAGGTGGTGGCAACCTACAAGCAGTACCGCGACTACATGGACCGCGACGTCATCTATCCGGGCATATTCGTCGACGGCGTGCACGTCGGCGACATGACCGTGGAGGAGGCGCGGCAGGTCCTGACCGCCAACGGCTCGGACGTGCCGAACGCCTTTTCCGTGACGGTGGCCATCGGCAACAAGACCTGGACGGTGGATTCCAGCAACGTGCCGGCACAGCGCGATCTGGGGAATGTTCTGGAGCGCGCCTACGCCATCGGTCGCACCAACACCACCGCCATTCAAAGCACCCTGCAAACCCCGTTTCGCGAGCGCACCAACCGCGCCGTCGCCCTCCGGGAGAGCGGCATCAACCTCACCACCACCGCCAGCTACGACCATGAGGCCGTGCGCACGCTGGTGGCGGATATCGCCGCCTATGTGACGCGCGATCCCGTGGATGCGCAGATTCAGTCCTTTGACTACGCCACGCGCACCTTCACCTTCACCGAATCGCAGCCGGGCGTGACGCTGGACGAGGAACTGCTCTATGAGCGCGTCACGGCGGCGCTGGACCGCTGGGAAAGCGGCGTCACCGTCACGGTGGACCCGATTGTGACCGAACCCGCCGTGACCAAGGATGAGCTGGTGGCCAGCTTTGGCCTCGTGGCGGCCTACACCACGGAAACCACCAGCGATTCCAACCGCAACACCAACATCGATCTGGCCTGTCAGGCCATCAACGGGACGGCCCTCATGCCGGGCGAAACGTTCAGCTTCAATCAGGCCACCGGCCAGCGAACCACTGAGAAGGGCTACAAATCCGCCGGCGCCATCGCCGCGGGCCAGAGCATCGAGGAGGTGGGCGGCGGCATCTGTCAGGTGTCCTCCACGCTCTTTAACGCCGTGGCGCGCGCCAACCTGGAGATCGTCTCCCGCAGCCCGCACGCCTGGCCCAGCACCTATGTCAACATCGGCGAGGACGCCACCGTCAACTGGCCAAACCTCGATTTTCAGTTCAAGAACAACACCAACAGCCCCATTTTCATCATCACCTACTACAAGAACCGCCGCATGAGCGCCGAGATCTGGGGGATGTCGCTGGGCGAGGGCGTGACCATTGACCTGGAATCCACCGTAATCAGGACCATCGACCCTCCGAGCGAAATCAAGTACGAGCTCAACCCCGAGCTTCCCTACGGCACGGAAAAGACCACGGTAAAGGCCCGCACCGGCTATGTGGTCGAGACCGAGAAGGTCTGGTACAAGGACGGCCAGGAAACCGGCCGCGAGCTGCTGCACACCAGCAACTACCGGGCCTACCAGCAGGTAATCGAATACAATTACTGAAATGGAGCCAATCCAGGCGGCGCCCGGCGATCCCTTTGCGATCGCCGGGCGCCGTCGTCGTGTGTCCTGAAAAAATCACCCGCGGGGCAGGCAGACGAGCTCCTCCAGCATGCGGGCGCAAAGCTCCATGTCCTCGGCCGCGATGTGCTCAAAGGGCCCGTGGAAGGCGAAGCCGCCGGTGCAGAGGTTGGGGCAGGGCAGGCCCATGTAACATAGCTGGGCGCCGTCGGTTCCGCCGCGGACCGCCGCCTCGAAGGGCTCAAAGCCCGCCGCGCGCATCGCGGCGCGCGCGTTGTCGATCAGGAAGGGGTAGGGCGCGATCTTCTCCTTCATGTTGCGGTACTGGTCGCGCAGGCGAAGCGTCACGCTGCCTTCGCCCCAGCGCTCGTTCATCACCTTCGCAATGTGGCGCAGCTGCTCCCTGCGGCTTTCAAAGCGCGCCGCGTCGTGGTCGCGCACGATGTAGGCGAGGCGCGCGTGCGCCACGTCGCCCGCCATCTCCTCCAGGTGGAAAAAGCCCTCATAGCCCTCGGTGTGGCGGGGCGTCTCGGCGGAGGGGAGCATGGAGGCGAACTCGAGGGCGAGCAGGCTCGCGTTGACCATGGTGTCCTTGGCGCTGCCGGGGTGGACGTTTACGCCGGAAAAGTCGATCACGGCCTCGCAGGCGTTGAAATTCTCCCAGCTCAGCTCGCCCACTTCCCCGCCGTCCACGGTGTAGGCATAGGCGGCCCCGAAGCCCGGCACGTCAAAGCCCGCGATGCCAAGGCCCGTCTCCTCATCCGGGGTGAAGGCCACCGCCACCGGGCCGTGCGGCTTGCCGGAGGCGATGACGCGCTCCAGCGCGGCCATGATCTCGGCCACGCCGGCCTTGTCGTCCGCGCCAAGCAGGGTGGAGCCGTCGGTGGTGATGAGCGTTTTGCCCTTCAGGCCGCGCAGGTCGGGGAAGCGGTCGGGCGAGAGCACCTCGCCCGTGGCGGGAAGAACGATGTCGCCCCCATCGTAATTCGGGTGAAGCTGGGGCTTGACGCCTTCGCCCGGGAAATCGGGCGCGGTATCCATGTGGGCGATGAGGCCCAGGCAGGGCTGATCCTCCAGACCCGCGGTGGCGGGCAGAAAGCCGTAGACAAAGCAGTTGTCCGTCAGGCGGACCCGCTCAAGGCCCAGATCGCGCAGCTCCCCGGCCAGCACGCGGGCCAGATCAAACTGGCACGCCGTGGAGGGCGTCGAGGCGGCCGCGGCGTCCGAGCGCGTGGCGATGGCGGCATAGCGAAGAAAGCGTTCCGTAGCGTTCATCGGTCAATTCATCCTTTCATGCGTAATGGAAAACCGCCCGTCCGAAGGGGCGGGCGGGAGGCTCACCGAAGGGGGCGGATCAGGATAAAGGGGGTCAGCTCATCCCCCTGGCCGCTGGGGTTGTCCGCCATGGCGTCCTGAATCTGCGCGTCGGTAAGGGGGAAATCCGGGCTTTTGCCGAGCTGGTCGCGCTGCAGGTCGTTGGCGTCCATCAGCACGACGGGGATGCCGGTGTCCCGGTAGAGCTTTTCGCACAGCTCATCGGGGTTGTCGGGGTTGATGAGCGCCATCTGGTGGTAGAGCTCGAAGCTGGAGCGGGTATAGAAGCCGTCGATGCCGCCCACGCCCTTGCCGCAGACCCTGTAAAACACGCCGTGCATGCCAAAGAGCTTGGTTACCGCGCTGGCGCCGGCGGCCAGCAGCACGCGCGGCAGGCCGCACATGTCGATGACCAGTTGCAGCTTGTAGGGTTCGTGCATGCCCACGCCCGTGTGGTTGATCCCCGCGAAGCGCCACAGGTGGTTGGCCCACCAGCCGGGCTTGACCTCGTCGCGCGTCTTGACGGACTTGACGCACATGCACATGACCTTGGCGCCGAAGCTCAGCACGTCGCCCTCCCGGTAGAGCGGCCGCACGTATTTTTCCACCAGCGCCGCCTGGTCCTCACCCACGGCGACAAAGTGGGTCTGAATGGCGTAGCGGCTGTATTTGCGGCCGTCCTTGCCCTCAATGACGCCGCGGTCGAAGTAGACCACGCCGTTTTGCTCGCGGCGCTGCTCGTCCAGGTTGCGGGAAGGAATGATGCCCATGTCAATCGCCTCCAAATGCTGTTACATATCCTCAAAGAAAGGTTCGCCCGATTCCGTCACCAGTATGCCAAGATCGTTAAAATGCAGCGGCACGGGCTTGGCCATGATGTATTTGAGGATGGCGTCGAAGCGCACGCTCTCGGTATAGGTCAGAAGCGTGAAGGACACGCCGTGCTTCTTGGCCCGGCCTGTGCGGCCGATGCGGTGCAGGTAATACTCGTTTTCGTTGGGAAGGTCGTAGTTGATGACGGCCTCCACGTCGTCCACGTCGATGCCGCGGGCGGCCACGTCGGTGGCCAGCAGGATCTGGAACTTGCCCCTGCGGTACGCCTGCATGACCTCGTTGCGGGCGGACTGGCGCATGTCGCCGTGCAGGCAGTCGGCGGGATAGCCCGCGTCCTTGAGGCGCTTGCACAGGCGCTGGGTCATGTCCTTGGTGTTGACAAAGACCATCACCCGCTGGTAGACGTCGCTGTCCAGCAGGTAGAGCAGGTGCTCGTATTTGTGCTCGCGCTCGGTCGCAATCACGTACTGGGTGATCTGCGGCCGGTTTTCCCTGGTGGCCGGAATGACGACTTCCACCGGGTCCTGCTGGTATTTCCAGGCGATGGTCATCACGTCCTGGTTGGTGGTGGCGGAGAAGAGCACGAGCTGCCGCTCGATGGGCGTGGCCTCGATGATCTTGGTCACGTCCTTGACAAAGCCCATGTTGAGCATCTCGTCGGCCTCGTCCAGGACCATGGTGTGCACGCTGTCCAGGCGGATGTTGCCCCGGTTCATGTGATCCAGAAGGCGGCCGGGCGTGGCCACCACGATCTGCGGGCATTGCTTGAGCTGGGAGAGCTGCTTGGTGATGGGCTGGCCGCCGTAGAGGCAGGCGATGCGCACGCCCGGAATGTAGCGGGCCAGGGCGCGCAACTCATCGGTGATCTGAAGGCTGAGCTCGCGCGTGGGCGCGAGGACCAGCTCCTGGACACGTTTGTCCTTGAGGCTCACGTATTCCAGCATCGGGATGCCGAAGGCGCAGGTTTTGCCCGTGCCGGTGGGGGCGATGGCGATGAGGTCGCGCCCCTCCATCATCAGCGGAAGCGTTTTCGCCTGCACGGGCGTCATCTCGCTGAATCCCATTTTTTCGACGGCCTTGAGGATCTCGTCGCTCAGATCCGCGGCCTCGGAGAATTTGGTGATCTGTACTCCTTCTGTTGCCAAAACGGATGCTCCTTACTTCGGTTGTTGCTCATTGAGGTACGCCTCGATCGCGTGGCTGAGCTGATCGGGGCAGGAGGTGCCGCCGCGGCACTGAACGCCGCGCAGGCGGTTCATCACCTCGCGCGCATCCTGGCCCACGACCAGGCGCGAAAGGCCGTCGGTGTTTCCCCGGCAGCCGTTGGTGAAGCGGCAGGCGGTAATTGTTCCGCCCTCGATCTCCAGATCGATGGCGGTGGAGCAGGTGCCCCGGGTCTTGTAGTGCATCATGCGTTTGTCTCTCCTTTGTGACGGCTTACACAAAATAAGCCAATTTATTCTCTTCGACGGCCGTGCCCGTTTTTCCTGCCAAACTTTTCACATCCGCCGCCCTTTCGCATAGGGTGACAGTAGCGTTTGATAAGGATGCGGGGGAAAGGGGCGGTGCCATGAGCCTGTTGATTGCGGATGTCAAGCTCGGCGTATGGAAGGCCGCGGACGGGGGCGCCCCGCTCTCCGAGGTGCCCTGCCCGCTGGAGCAGCCCCATCTGGTATGTGCCGGCAGCGCGCTGGCCTGCGTGGCCGGGCAGAGGGAATGTGTGTGCCTGACCGGCCGCGGCCTTCGGGAGGCGGGCCGCATGCCGGCCGCGCCGGGGCTTGCGGCCATGTGCCTGTCGCCCTGCGGGCGCTACGTCTATCAGCTCAGCGCCGAGGCGGACAGCGTGCACACGCGCCTGACAGCCACGGGCGAACTGATCTTCGCGGCCCCGGCCGGCGTCTTTCCCCGAAGCCTGTGCCTGGACGCATCCGGGCGCTGGCTTCTGGCGGCGGGCGGAGCCGTGGATGAGGCATATGTGCTCAGCGCGCCGGAGCTGGTGCGCGAGCGGACCATCCACACCCTCAACCCCTGCTTTGCGGCGGGGTTCTGGCGCGGCGGGGTGCTGCTGGTGTGCGCCGCGGAGGGGGAGGAGATTCAGACGGCGATCTACACGCTCGCCCCCGGCACGCTGAGGCCGCGCAAGCTCATCGAGCTGCCGGGACAGCCCGGCGGGCTGTGCATTTGCCCCGACGGCGCGGGCGCGCTCATCAGCACGCGCGACGGGCTGATGAAGCTGGACATTCCCGGCGGGCGGCTGCTTTGGAACGTCCCGGACCTGGCGCTGTGCGCCGGGCTGTGCTGCCGCGGCCCCATGGCGCTGGTGAGCGCGACGCTCAGCGGCAGCGTCTGCCTTCTGTCGCATCACAAGCCCTGGCTGAGGCGCACGATCCTCAACGGGACCGACGTTCACGCCTGTTTTTTGATGGCATAATCCGGACGCGTTTTGCGCATCCTTGACACAGAAGCCCCGGCGTGTGCCGGGGTACGGAGGGAAGGAGGTTGTCTTGCTATGCTGGATAAGATTTCGCTGGTGCTGGTCATCATCGGCGCCATCAACTGGGCGCTGATCGGCATTTTTCAATTCGATCTGGTGGCCTATCTCTTTGGCGGGCAGGCGGCGGTGGTCAGCCGCATCGTCTACACCATCGTGGGCGCGGCCGGGCTGTGGTGCATCTCGCTGCTCTTTGGCGAGCGCGTCGCGGCCAAGGAGTGATCCAGCCGGAGCTGCTGGGCGGCCTCGCACAGAAAGGCCCGGTTGGTGGGCTTGCCGCGCTCCGGGTCCACCGTTGCGCCGAAGAAGCGCTCGATTCCCCGGATGCTGCCCTGGGTGAACACGCTCTCCACCGCCACGCGCAGACAGCGCTCCACGGCGGCGGGCGTGGTGGAAAAGGCGCGGGCGCATGCCTGATACAGTTCGCCCATGGACCGCGCCTCCAGCGCCGGCGAGGGCGTCAGGCGCTCCAGAAGCCACGCCGCGTAGGCGCGGCCCTTGTAACGGTCGCTCATGGAGATCGTATCCAAAAACGTGCCCACCGCCTGCGCGGTGCGGGCCGCCTGAGCCGCTGCCAACTTCGGCAGCGGCTTTTGCGAAAGCGTTTCCAAAAGCGCGCACAGCTTTTCCGGGGCCGCGCAGATGGGAGCGGCAGCGTCGGCCATGGCGGGGCGCGAGGGACACAGCTCGGGCTCCAGAAGAAACAGCACGCGGGGAGGACAGACGGGGCGCAGCGCCTCCAGCGCGCCGAGCACCCCCAGTCCGTCGACGGCGGGCAGGCAGGCATGAAGAAGCATCAGATCAAAGCGCTCGCGCTCAAGAAGCTCAACCGCCTGCGCGCCGTTCGGGGCGATCCGCGCCTCAAAGCCCCTGTCCTCCATCCCCGCCGCCACCCGGCGGGCCACCCTTGCATCCAGCACAGCGATCAAAAGCCGCATGAGCGCACCTCCCATATAAGGATACGCCCACGCGGCTCCCGTGACCTTCCGGGTATGACCGAAACCTTTGTCGAACCCTGTCTAGTTTTCCTTGAGAAACGCCGCCGCTTCGTTGACCGCGTCCACCGCCGCCTGGCTGGACACCGTGGCGCCGGAGATGCCGTCGATATCCTCGCCCAGCGTAAGCGGCGGGGTCTTGCCGATGAACTGTGCGGTGAACTCCTCCTCGCGCACGCGGCTGCCGACACCCACCGTTTCCTCAAAGCGCGCGCCGCCCACGTCCAGCGACGAGATCGCGCCGTTCGCGTCCAGCGTCAGCCGCACCAGCACCGGGCCGGCATAGCCCAGGACGCTGGCGTTGGCCGTGCGCATGCCGCTTTGCGCGGCGGATGCGGTCGGCGCGGGCGTCACGCTGGCCATGGGCGACGCGGTTACGGCGGGCGTTTGGGTGGCGGCGGGCGGCTCGGCCGTGCCGGTGCTCATGACCACGGCGACGACACCGACCGCTACAACCAGTGCTGCGATCAGCCATCCGGCCCATTTTTTCTGATTCTCCATTGAAAGCTCCTCCTGCCTGCATAGGGTCGGCATTAGCTTGCGCCGCCGCGGCCGGTCCTATGCGGCGCAAAGTCTGTCGCATCCTGCGGGATGTTTGACAGGCTTCGCGCCCCAAAGCGACACGGCGCGAAAACGGCGCTGGCTATACTGGCTGTACACTGGCTTTGGGAGGCGGCGTATGGAAACTTCGACGGCGGCCCGGCCGCAGGCGGCGGTCGAGCGCAGAGGAAAGGGCCTCAGGCGCGCGGGGAGGCGCTTTTTGGCGTTTGTGCGCGACGCGGCGCAGCCTGTGGGCGAAACGGCGGCGGTGTTCCTCTTTACGTTTGTGCAATGGTTTGGCATCCCGTCGCCCTTCGCGGCGGCGGCGGTGCTGGCGCGTGGGGACAAGCCTCCGGCGCTCGTGCCGGCAGGCCTGGGCGCGTCGATGGCGCTCAGGGCGCTGTGGGGGCTGGATTTGGATCTGTGGCAGCACGTGGGGGTGGCGGGGCTGTGGCTCGTCACCAGGCGCATCCGGCCGCGCCCGGGCATTGAGACGGCGGCGTTGTGCGGCCTTGCGATGATCCCGCGCGTCCTGGCGGCGCTGGCCGGGGGCGCGCCGCTGGAGGTGCTGCTCAGCCTCGCCGCCGTTCCTCTGGGGATGCTCTCCGCCGCGTTTTTCCGAAGCGTCATGGACGGCATGCGCTCCACCGGCGCCCCCACCTGCAAGCGCGAGCGCCTGGGGGTGGCGGTGCTGGGACTGCTGGTTGCGGGCGGACTTGCGTATTTCCGCGTGGGGCCGCTCAACCTCGGACAGCTTGCGGCCGTCTGGATGACGGTGGCGTGCGCCGCCGCAAACGGCCCGGTTTACGGCGTGAGCGGCGGGCTGATGTGTGGCCTGGCGCTGGCCATGAGCGGGCACAACAGCCGCGTGGCGCCGGTGCTGGCGATCATCGGGCTGCTGTGCGGCCTGCCGCCGATGCAGCGCCGGCGCTGGCTCCTCAGCCCGGCCGCCGCGGCGGGGTGGGCGCTGGGGTATGTCCTCACGCCCCTGAGCGCGCCGGCGCTGAATTTCTGGGCGGCGCTGGCGGGGGCCGCGGGCTATGCGCTTTTGCCGGCGCGCCTTGCGGACAGGGTGCGCGCGTGCGCGCAGGGCCCCGAGCCCGGCGTCAGGACCATGGAGGCGGCCTTCGTCAGCCAGCGCATCGCGCACATGCGCGATGCGGTCGACCGCCTGGCCAGGGCGCTGCCGGACCCCGACGGACAGGAGGGCAGCAGCGGCGCGGAGCTGGGGGAACTGCTCTGCGGCCGATGCGCGAACCATGAGCTTTGCTGGGGGCGCGGCCGTGAGCGCACGGAACGGCTGTTGACCGAGGTGATGGAGCGGGCCGGGCGGGGCGAAACGGTGGAGGAGGACAAGCTGCCCGCCCTCGCGGAACACGGCTGTCTGCGTGCTGAACAGATCCCAGAGGCGGCCGAGGAGGCGCTTTCCCAGCGGATACGTCGCCGTGCCGCCACGCGCAAGGCGCGCTATGAGCGTGAGCTCACCCTGACGCACCTGGC
>CALVKX010000041.1 GCA_944333375.1 uncultured Eubacteriales bacterium | reverse complement strand
CGGTGTCCTCCGGCAGCGCCGGGGCCACCGTACAAACGGTGGACGGCACCGGCAGCGTCAACCTGCGCGCCTCCGCCTCCACCAGCGCCCAGGTGCTGGCACAGATTCCCTCGGGCACGCAGGTGACCGTTTCCTCCGATGACGGCTCCTGGTGTGTGGTGAGCTATCAGGGGATGACCGGCTATGTGATGTCGGCCTTTATCTCCTATGAGGGGGACAGCCTGGCGCCCCTGCCGGAGGAGCCCGGCGAGGACGATAACACGGAGGACGGAGAGGAAACGCTCCCGGATTCCACCGTGCGCACCGCCGTGGTGACGACCGAGTACGGCTCACTCAACATGCGTGCGCAGGCCAGCGCCGGAAGCCAAATCCTCACCACCATCCCGCGCGGCGCGACCGTGGAGGTCACGCAGGCCGGGACGACCTGGTGCGGCGTGCGCTACAACGGTATCAGCGGCTATTCCATGACCTGCTTTTTGACCTTTACCGATGGCGAGGGAGTATCGCCCTCCATACCTGAGGGCGGGACCACGGCTGTGGTGACCACGCAGAGCGGCTCGCTCAATCTGCGCGAGCAGGCGCGCTCCGGCAGCGCGATTCTCCTGCGCATCCCGCAGTACGCGACCATCACGGTCCATGAGCGCGGCGCGGAGTGGTGCCATGTCACCTATAACGGCACGACCGGCTATGTGATGACCGTGTTTCTGACCTTCCAGGATGAAGCGATGCCGGAGCCGGACGGCTCGCAGGATGTGGACGGGGAAAAGCCGGATGACGGGGAGGCCAACGATCCCAGCGAACCCATCGTCACGCCCGAGCCCGGAGGGGACGACGCGCTCTACGCCGTGGTCAGCACGGTGTCGGGCTCGCTGAACCTGCGCAGGGACGCGCTTCCCGGAAGCCCCGTGCTGGCACGGATCCCCAAGGGAACGACCATCCGCATTGACGAGCGCCTCTCCGCCTGGAGCCGTACCAGCTATGCCGGCCAGTCCGGCTATGTGATGAACGCCTATCTGACGTTCCATGAGGGCCTGCCGGAGATCTCCCAGGGCGATACCGCCGTCGTGACGACGGCTTCCGGCTCGCTGAACATGCGCACCGAGCCCACGCTCAATGCCGGGGTGATTGCGCGCATCCCGCAGTATGCCACCGTGAGCGTCCAGCAGCGCGGCGAGAGCTGGTGCTGCGTGGTGTATAACGACACGATCGGCTATGTCATGACAACCTATCTGACGTTTGACGAAAGCCAGGTTCAGCCTGCGCCCACCCCCGGCCAGGAGGAGGCAGGGACGAACGGGGATTCGGCGCTCGTCGCCTATGTGCAGACCGAGTCCGGCTCCCTCAACCTGCGCGAGCAGCCCGGCGCCGATTATCGCGTGCTGCGGACCATTCCGAGGGGAGCTTCCCTCACGGTGCTCAGCTACGGCGATCCCTGGTGTCAGGCCTCCTACGCGGGCGTCACCGGCTATGTGATGACGCACTATCTCCGCTTTGATACCCAGCCCACGCTTCCCCAGGAGCCTCAGGAGAACCCGGATGAAACGGACGCTCCCGGCGAGACGCAGGCGCCTTCGGAGCCGGAGGAAACCCCGCCGCCGGAGCAGCCGGACGAGAGCACCGCCGTGACCGCCTGGGTTGACACGGACTCCGGCAGCCTCAACCTGCGCCAGTCCCCCGATTCCGGCAGCCAGGTTCTCACCACCATTCCCCGTCGGGCGTCCGTCAAGCTGCTGGTGGAGGGGAACGACTGGTCATATGTGTCCTATAACGGCCAGTACGGCTATGTGATGACCCGGTATCTGAGCACGACTCAGCCATCCGGCGAGACGGATGAAAGCCAGAGCTCCTCCGGCGGAGGAAGCCAGTCGTCCGGTTCCGCCGGCGATGACGGACTTGTGGAAAACGGCGGCGTCATCCTGGATGTCACGCTGGAGGCCCCGTCCTCGGCCACCTTTGCCCTGGCCGCGCCTCAGGGGGAGGATGCGCTGAAGCTGTGGAGCATGTGCGCTCAGACCGGCGAGCCGCTGGAGCTGGTTCCCGCGGGGCAGCAGGTGGAGATCATCCTGATCGGCCGGAGCTGGTGCCTGGTGCAGTATGGAACGGTGCAGGGCTATTGCCGGACCGACTCCCTTGAGGTGACGCCATGACCGGCGACCTGCTTAGGCCCGGCGAACGCGTGGATGATCTGCAGCGAAACGGCCTTCGCATCATCCAGCGCCCCGATGCCTTCCGCTTCGGGATGGACGCGGTGCTGCTGGCGGATTTCACCCGTCTCAGGCCGCGAGAGCGCGTGGCGGATATGGGGACGGGAAGCGGGATTCTTCCGCTTTTGCTCAGCCAGAAGCAGCCCGACGCGCATTTTGAGGCCTTTGAGCTTCAGCCCGACATGGCTGATATGGCGCGGCGCTCCGTGGCGCTCAACGGCCTTGAGGCCCGCATCCGCGTACATGCCGCGGACATGCGCCAGGCATACGCCCTCATCGGGCGCGAGCGCATGGATGCGGCCGTATGCAACCCGCCCTACGGCAAGCGCGGCGGGACGATGACCAACGAGGCTTCCTCCCTGCTGCTGGCCCGGCACGAGACGAACTGCACCATCCAGGACATCACCGCAGCCTGCGCGGCGGTTTTGCGAACGCACGGCCGGCTGAGCATGGTCTTTCCGGCACAGCGCATGCTGGAGCTGCTTGACGCCATGCGCCGGTGCCGCCTTGAGCCCAAGCGCATCCGCATGGTCTGCGCGCGCGTCGATCGCGCGCCATACCTGGTGCTGGTCGAGGCCATGAAAAACGCCAAGCCCGCCCTGTTGTGGATGCCGCCGCTCATTGTCTATCATCCTGACGGCAGCGAGACGGAGGAGCTCAGGCGCATCTATCATCAGCGGTGACGTTCACGACGCCACAGCGCCAGGATGCCGACATTCCAGAGAATCATCAGAATCTGTCCCGCGGCCTGCGACGCGATTACGCCGTACAGCCTGAGGCCGGGCACGGCCGTCAGCAGATACGTCAGCGCAAGCGTCGTGCCGGAGACGACAAGCGCTCCGTACATGGAGCGCTTTTGCTGTCCCAGCGCGGTGGTGACCGAACCGATGAGGTGACTGAGGGCAAACAGCGCCGTCAGCGGGGCGGCCGTTTGAAACAGGGGTGTCAGTTCGGCCATGCGGTAGACCGCGAAGGCAAGAAACGGCGCGGACGCATAAACCGCCGCCGTGCAGACCAGGGCGACCGGCAGGCAGGAGGCAAGGCAGGTCGCCAGAAGTCTCCGCAGCTCCCCGGGGTCGTCCTCCGCCCTGGCGATTCGCGGCAGCGCCGCCATGGAAAGCGCGCTGGTAAAGACGCACGGCAGCATCAGGATAGGCATGACCATCCCGTTGAGCATCCCCAGTCGGGATGTGGCCTCCGCGGCCGGAAGCCCGCTGGCCTGAAGCCGAAGGGGGATAAGAATGGCGGTCAGGGACCGAAGCAGCGTCTGGACCACCCGTGAAAACGTCGCGGGCGCGGCGAGGCGGAGAACGGGCTCGCGCCAGGATGCGGCCTCAGCCGACCCGGTCAGGGGAATCCGAAGGCGAAGGAGCACAAAGGCCAGTCCGATCAGCTCGGCCAGCATCGTGGCCAGCACGGGAACGGCCGCCAGCCATGCGGCGGTGAGGCGGCTTAGCGCGGTCAGCAGCGCCAGGGAGAGAAGCAGCCGCGCAGCCTGCTCGATCAGCTCGCTCAGCGCCGGCTCCAGGCTTCGCTCCATGCCGTAGCAATACCCGTTGAAGGCCGCCGAATACCCAAGAATCAGAATACAGGGGGCGCTGAACCACAGCGAGGGCAGCACGCGCACATCGCCCATCCAGCGGGCGATGACCGGGGAGAGGAGCAAAAGCGCCGGGATCAGGACAACCGAGGCTGTGCGGACCATGGAAATGCCCGCCAGAAGCGGCTTTCGCCTGTCTCCGGCAGGCGCGCGCGCCGTCATGCGGCTGATGGCCATGGGCAGTCCAGAGGTCAGCGGAGTGATGGCCAGCATGTGCACGCCCTGGGCCAGCTCGGCAATGCCCATGATTTCCGCGCCCATGAAGCGCGAGAGGAGCACGCGCAGCAGCAGGCCCATGGCACGCACCAGCGCATTGACCCCGGTAAGAAAGAGCGTCTGTTTTTTTGCACCCGCTGCCTTCATCTACCGCACCTCCACAGGGGAGCCTATGAGGTGGCGGGGACGTCCATGACCTTTTCGTTGCCAAATCGGGCCGGGTGGGGTATAATGCCTACAGGTACAAAGGGGGCGAAGCAATGGACAAATGGGATATCCGTTTCATGAAGATGGCGTATCTGATCTCTGAATGGACAAGCTGCAACGTCGAGGGCCGCAGCATCGGCGCGGTGATCGTCAAGGACAAGCGCATCATGACCACGGGCTACAACGGCGCGCCTGCCGGTCTTAAGACCTGCAAGGAGCGCGGCGAGTGCATGCGCCGCAAGCTCAACATCGAGTCCGGCACGCGCGCGGAGGTCTGCTACGCCATCCACGCGGAGCAAAACGCCATCCTGCAGGCGGCCAAGCTGGGCATCTCCATCGAGGGCGGAACGCTCTACTGCACCCATCAGCCCTGCTCGGTATGCGCCAAGATGATCGTCAACGTCGGCATCCGGCGCGTGGTTTACCAGCAGGGCTATCCGGACAAGTTCTCCCTTGAGATTTTTGACGAGGCGGGCGTGAAGCTCGAGCAGTTCAACGAACCGCTGGATTAAGAAGGCGGCGCGGCGAAATTACGCTGCGCCGCAGCTTTTTTGTTTTGGGAGGATTGTACCATCATGTGGGCGATTCACCGGGATCCTCTTTCAAAAGTACCTGAACCTCGTAGTTCCATTGCAGAATCCCTGAAACAACGACAAGTTGCACCGCAAACGGCGGCGTTGCTTTGTACTCTGCTCTGGCCCTGGAAAGCAGTTCCTCCAATATGCCTTCTCGGTTTTTTTCGGTACAGTTTGCGCAGAGGTAGGTTCCCCCCGGCAATCTCTTTAGCCCGCTTATATCCGTGTAGCGGATGCAGAGGGCAAAAAGCCTTGACAATCCCTTTTCGGTATAAATGCCGGCTAAGTCCTCAAAGGCAAACTGCTGCTTTAACGCAGAGGGGACAATCTCATAAAAATGGCTGAGATAATTCCAAAGATTATCGATCGCGGGGACTTCCAAGCAGTCGGAGAGCAGAATAACGCGCTCTGGAATGTCTTTTAAAAACACACCGCCTGGGCTTTTTTGTCCTTTCCGTTTTCTTTCATAGTCCGATTTTGCCAACTGGATTTTGGCTTTGCTGTATTGCAGCGCGGCTATTTTTTCATCCGCTTTTTTCTCCGCGCGCTCCAATAAATCCACAATTTTTTCAAGATCGTCATACGACAGAACGTTTTTAATCTCCTGTAAGGGCAGATCCATAAGCTGCAAGGCACGTACGGTATTTAGACGAACAAGATCCTGCTGGGTATAATAGCGGTAGTTTGTCCACGAATCTTTTCTGCTCGGCTTTACCAGACCTATCCGATCATAATAGCGCAAGGTTTCCGCTGTCATACGGACCGCCTTTGCGGCTTCTCCGACCGAAAAAAATTCCTTCATTGCGCAAATTCCCCATTGACCTTTGTGTAACACAAAGGTTCAGCGTGTCGAAAAAGCTCGCCTGCGGCGATCTTTTCCGCCAGGACACGTTTCCCCTGCGCCTGCGGCGCGGCCGGGGAAACGTGCAAGGAAACCTTGCTGCGCAAGGCTTCCGAATCCACCGCACATGTCGCTGGATTCGGAATACAGCTCGGAGGGCTGTGGCCCTCCGAACCTCCCTGAAGGGTTTTTTGACAGTCTGGACCTTTGTGTAACACAAAGGTTTATCGTATTTTTGCACAAAAGCTTGCGGAAAGCAAGCGCTATTCCAAATTCGCCACAGGGGGAATGATGCCAGAAAACAAACAACGTCACCGTTGCGTGAAAACCACTGTATGCCGGGTCCCCTGATAGGCAGGGCGCGGCCAACGGAATTACCTGCCGCTCTCAAAAAGCGGAGAACACAAGGAGGAATTTCCATGAAAAAAACATGGCTGGTACTGTGTCTTATGGTCAGCAGCTTCGTTTTGGCAAGCTGTTCGGCTGACGGCGAGCCTTTTGAAGAAAAGAGCTATACGCCTGATGCGCAAATCAAATCAATTATACTTGATGTACGCGATAGAGAAGTAGAAGTGACAGCATCCGAAGATGAACGGATACACATCCGTTATTTTCAAAACAGCAAAGAGTATTATCGGTTTTCCGTTTCCCAGGAAAATGTGCTGTTTATGGAAAGCGTCATCGACAAAGCGTGGACGGACTATATCGGCGGAAAAGCCGCTACAGGAAAACGCAAAATATGTTTACAGATCCCCAGTGGGCTTTTGGACAGCCTTGCGCTTTCTACAACGAATGAAGACATATCCCTTTCCCCTTTGGCAGTGACAGGAGATATTACGCTTCTCTCAAACGGCGGAAATATCAACTTTGAAGGCTTGCGTGTGGGAAGCGCTCTTTCCCTGACGGTCAAAAACGGGAATATCTCAGGAACAGTGATTGGATCATATGATGATTTCGCCATTCGCTGTGATGTCAAAAAAGGAAAAAGCAATTTGCCGCTTCAAAAGGACGGCGGAAATAAAACGCTGACCGTCTCCGGAAACAACGGGGACGTTCAGGTTGAGCTGGTAAAAGAATAAGGGAAAAACACGCCTGCAATAGAAAAGAGCGGCGGTCCAAAGCCATTGCTTGGAACCGCCGTTTCGCTATACCTGCCGCGCTTTGCGGTCGGCAAACGGAGCGGCAGGTCATGCCTCGCCCTCGCCCACGCACTGGCCGCGCAGACGGTTGACCGTGCGCTCCAGGGCGTTTCGGCTGTTGCCCCAGGGCTTTTGCTGGTTTCGGTAGTCGAATTTGAGCGTGAACCACTCAAGATCCTTTTCGTCCTGAGCGAGATTGGCCCTTACAAGCGACAGAAGGCTTTGCGCGAACTCCTGACGGCTTGCGGCGCCGAGGTGCTTCTGCGCCCGGGAGAGCAGGTCCGCGGCATGCGGGAGGCAGACGCCCCGTGAAGCCTCCCACTTTTTGCGAAAGCCCTCGTCGGTTTTCCACAGGTGCAGGAAGGTATAGAGATAGCGCTCCATGTGGTCGCGTATGTCGTCGCAGATGACACAGGAGCGGCTCAGCGCCTCCAGTTCCTTTGCCAGCTCCTCTCCCGCGTCCCTGCCGCCGAAAAGGCCGCGCTTTGTTTCGCCGGCGCGCTTTTGCAGCGCCTCCAGCTTTTTGAGCAGCTCCTTGGTATGCGAATCCGCCAGCAGCGCGTGCCCCAGCCGGTTTTGCATGGCAAAGAGCCGCTCGTGGTGGTGGGCGCAGATGCCCCGCTCATTGACGCGGATGCGCGCGTCCGGCTCCATGACGCTGCCACCGAGGCTGCGTTCGATCTCCATGTCCTCCACGCGGCGGTAGAGCGCGCAGAGCGGACAGGCGGTGTTTTTCTCCATCGCTTCCCAGACGGGAATGGTATCCAAATGATATTGCATATTTGTCCTCCGTCCAGTATAATAGGGACACACACATGGTAACAGAATCCGGCTGGAAGCGCAACCTTTCATATTTTTGGCCCCCGAAACATATCGTTATGCGATACGGTATGCGGGAGGTTGGGAAAATGCAGGCAGGCAAGCGCGTCTATCCCCGTCAACGGGAGCCCGGCAAGTGGTTCAGTTACCTGCTGTTGTTTTTGTCGGCGGTGGTCGTCCTCTCGGGGCTTGTGTGGCGCGGGGAGGAAGTGACCATCGAAACGGCGCCGACGGCTACGCCCATCCCCACGGACGCCTATTTTGACGAAACCGTGGAGGAGCGGGAGGTCACGCTGCCGTCGGCCACCTGGTACGCGTTGCAGCTGGGCGCCTTTGAAAGCGAGACGGCGGCTGAGGAACTGGCGAACCAGTTCGTCAAGCGCGGCGCGGCCGGGTATGTCTGGCACGACGGACGCTACCGCACGCTGGCCGCCGTCTATCCCACCCGCGAGGACGCGCAGGGCGTGCGCGAGCAGCTCAGCGAGGCGCACTCGGTGGACTCCTACCTCTATCAAATCGATCTGCCGTCCCTTCATGTGCTCATGAAGGGCATGAAGGGGCAGCTTGACATCCTGGAGGCCGCCTTTGAGCACGCGCATGATCTGGTAGCCAATCTTCAGACCCTGAGCGTGAGCCTGGACCGTCAGGAGACCTCGGGGCAGGAAGCGATAGAGCTGCTGGCAGGTCTGGGAGGGCAGGCGGAGACGGTGGCGCTGAGGCTTGAACAGCGCTTTTCGCTTCCGAGGCATCAGACGGTGGAAGGATTGATTGCCTGCTTTGAGGACTATGCGTCATTCCTTGAAACCCTTGCCGAAACGGACAGCGAAGCGACGCTGGGCATGAAGGTCAAGCGTCAGACCCTGTCCACCCTGAACCATCTCAAGAGCGTATACGACGCGCTGAGCAATACATAGGAGGTCGATCATCCATGACGATCAGGGAGCTGATTCCCGTGCTCAATGCCCGGGTGCTTTGCGGGGACGACATGCTGGACCAGGAGGTGAAAACCGCCTGCGGAAGCGACCTGATGAGCGACGTGCTGGCTTTTGTGAAGGACAAGACCGTTTTGATTACGGGGCTGACCAACGTGCATGTGATGCGTACCGCGGAAATGCTGGATATCCACTGCGTGGTGTTTGCGCGCGGAAAGGTGCCGTCGGAGGAGATTCTCAACGAGGCACGGGAGCTTGGCATCGTGGTGCTGGCCACGGAGCACACCACCTATACCGCCTGCGGGCTGATGTACGTGGCCGGCATCCGCGGCACGAACGAACGAACCGGCGCCTGAGCGCAAAGGAAGGATACATATGCAAAACCTACTGACCAACACCTACGAGGTGCATCAGGGCGAGTTTCAGACGGCGGGGGACGCCTCCGCCAGCATCAAGCGCAAGCTCAAGCAGCTCGGTGTGGACAGCGCGGTCCTGCGGCGCGTCGCGGTCGCCAGCTACGAGGCCGAGCTCAATCTCATCATCCACAGCCTGGGCGGCGAGCTCACCATGGAGATGGACCCCGAGCGTATCCTGCTGATTTCAAAAGACGTGGGGCCGGGGATCGCGGATCTCGACAAGGCCATGCAGGAGGGCTTTTCCACCGCGAGCGAGGAGGCCCGCGTGCTGGGCTTCGGAGCCGGCATGGGCCTGCCCAACATGCGCAGGAACGCCGACGGCTTCGCCATCGAAAGCGAGCTGGGGCGCGGCACGACGATACAGATGGAATTCAGGCTCAGGTAGCCGGCCTGATTCGGAGGGTTTTAGCCATGGACGAGAAATTCTTTCACTCCGTGCGGCTGGACAAGGAAAAGTGCAAGGGGTGCACCAACTGCCTCAAGCGTTGTCCCACCGAGGCCATCCGCGTGCGCGGGGGACGGGCGCATATCATCAATGAACGCTGCATCGACTGCGGCGAGTGCATCCGCGTGTGCGATTATCACGCCAAGTACGCCCAAACCGACCCGCTGGCCAGCATCAACCGCTTCAAATACAAGATCGCGCTGCCGGCGCCTTCCCTCTACGGGCAGTTCAAGCACCTCATCAGCGCCTCGCAGGTGCTGGAGGGGCTTTTGAAGATGGGCTTTGACGACGTGTTCGAGGTCGCCGAGGGCGCGGACATCGTCACCCGCGCCATCCGTGAGCGCATGCGCAGCATCGGCCGAGACCGCTATCCCGTCATCTCCTCGGCCTGTCCGGCTATCGTGCGGCTGATTCGCGTGCGCTTTCCGGATCTGATCCCGCACATCATCGACGTGCGCCAGCCCATGGAGGTTGCGGCCATGGTCGCCCGGCGCGAGTTCTGCCGCGTGCACGACGCAAAGCCCGAGGAGGTCGGCTGCTTTTTCATCACGCCCTGCGCGGCGAAGGTGACGGCCATCCGCAATCCCATCGGGCACGAGACCTCGGCCGTGGACGGCGCCATCTCGATGCTGGAGATCTACGGCCTGCTCTCCAGCCATATCAAGGCCAGCCCCGTGGACGCGGCCCATCCCGCCCATGCCACCGCCTATGGCGTTGGCTGGGCCAGCAGCGGCGGAGAGGCGGCGGCGGTTTGCCCGGAGCACAGCATGAGCGTGGACGGAATCGAAAACGTGATCCGCGTGCTGGAGGAGATCGAAAACGACAAGCTGCCGGATCTGGTGTTTTTTGAGGGCGCGGCCTGCACGGGCGGCTGCGTGGGCGGCCCGCTGACGTTTGAGAATACCTATGTGGCGCGCGGCGCCGTGCGGGCGCTGATGCGGGGATGCGACATCACCCATCCCGACGAGCGTGTGCAGACGTCCTATCTGACCAAGTACAATCTCATGTCGGACAAAAGCATCTCCGCCAACAGCGCCATGCGGCTGGATGACGACATCGTGGAGGCGATGCGCAAGA
This sequence comes from uncultured Eubacteriales bacterium, assembly GCA_944333375.1. Next base: position 1,531 of record CALVKX010000041.1, on the reverse strand, counting down.
TGGAACAGATGGAGGACATCGTGCGCAGGCTTCCCGGCTACGACTGCGGAAGCTGCGGAAGTCCCACCTGCCGCACCTTTGCCGAGGACATCGTGCGCGGCTACTGCAACGAAATGGACTGCATCCATATCCTCAAGGAACAGCTCAAGGTCATGGCACAGAAGATGGTAGAGCTTGCAAAAACAACGAGAGAGTAGGGGATTTAGGCATGACGGTACGGCAGTTGATGGAACTCATCGGCGCAAGGAACATAAACGAGAGCGCTCCGCTGGATACGGAGATCACCTGCGGCTATTCCTGCGACCTGCTCAGCTGGGTGCTGGCGCACGGCAAGCAGGGGATGGCCTGGTGCACGGTGCAGACGCACGTGAACGTCATCGCCGTGGCGGTGCTCATGGAGATGGCCTGCGTGATTCTCGTGGAGGGCGTGGAGGCCGAGCCCGCCTCGCTCAAAAAAGCGCAGGACGAGGACATGCCGGTGCTCGCCACCGCAAAGACAGCCTATGAGGTGAGCGTCATCATGGGGCAGGCGGGCATACAGCCGCCCGCGGAGTGAGATGGCCGCCTTTTGCGACCTGCACATCCATAGCTGCCTGTCGCCCTGCGCGGATGACGAGATGACCCCGTGGAACCTGGTGGGCATGGCGCGGGTGAAGGGCCTGGACGTGATCGCCCTCACCGACCACAACACCGCGCTCAACACCCCCGAGGCGGTGGCGGCGGGCGAGGCCTACGGCGTGCAGGTCATTCCCGGCATGGAGGTAACCAGCCGGGAGGAGGTGCACATGCTCGGCTATTTTCCTACTGTGGAGGCCGCGCTTTCGGCCGGGGAGCAGGTTTATGCGCATCTGCCGGACGTCCTGAACCAGCCGGCCCTGTTTGGAAACCAGATTATCATGCGCGACGGCGATACGCCATCCGGCACGCTGGACAAGCTGCTCATCAACGCCACGGATCTGAGCGTGGAGGACGTCTGCGCGCTCATCCGCTCCTTTGGGGGAATCCCCGTGCCCGCGCATATCAACCGCGGCAGCAACGGCATGATCGGCGCGCTGGGTCTGATGCCTTTTCTGCCCGAATACCCGGTGGTGGAGGTCTACCCCGGCGTCGCGTGCCCGGAGTATGCGCTAAAGGGCCGCTTTGTGCTACATTCCAGCGACGCCCACCGCCTGGAGGACATTCAGGAGCGCGTCTTTTCGCTGGACGTGGAGCCTGCGGCGCGGGAGGTCTTTCGTTTTTTAAGAGCATTTGACGTTTAGACGCTCCTGCCTTATAATACCCTTAACAAGTGAATAGCCGGTGTATCTGCGTGGAAACACGCGGCAGAAGCATGCTTTCTGTCATGGGAACTGGATGCGATTTCCAGACTCACCCGGGAACCGTGAAACGGACGAACGGACAGGGAAAGCGCCGCGGGCCAACGGCCCTCCCGGCGGCTTTCCGGCCACTGCGAAAGCGGGAAGGCGTCCAAGTAGGATGAAGTCAAGTCGGGAGACCTGTTTACACCGTGATCCCCGGGATGGAACATGCT
>CALVKX010000040.1 GCA_944333375.1 uncultured Eubacteriales bacterium | reverse complement strand
TCCCCTGAAAGTGATGCGGTGTGCGCGGTCGGTCCTTCAGGCTTTCCAGCGTCCCATCATATCTCTTCTTCCCTTTGTGCATGGTCTTTCGGCATAGCCTCTGCCGGTTCGCTGATGCGCTAACTCCGCGCTCTGCCGCGTATCTCAGCTGTAGGAAGAAGATAGGACGTCTCTGGGAGCAGCCCAAAGAAGGGGACTCATGGGACGGGAGTTGCTTCGACTTTGGTGGGCAGCTAGCTGCCCACCAAAGTCGGCGAGGGTATGCCCCAGCAGAGATTGCCGGATGAAAACAATAAAAAAAGACGAGTGTTCTTACAACTTTTCAAATGCTATAAGAACACTCGCCATGGTGCGATCGACGGGACTTGAACCCGTACCCTTATCGGACACGCCCCTCAAACGTGCGCGTATGCCAATTCCGCCACGATCGCCCGCTACGGTTTTGCAACAATAGATATTATATAAGATACTGGGTGTGCTTGTCAAGTCAATTTTTTATTCTTCAAAAAATATTTGCTTAAAAAGGGAGGAGTTTAGGCGGCGGCCGCCCGGCCATGCGGGAGTGGCGGCCGCCAGGGTTTACTTTTCCAGAATCCGGCTGAGGAATTCGCGCGTCCTGGGCTGGCGGGGATGGACGAAGATGTCTTCCGGGGCGCCATCCTCGGCGATAACGCCCGCATCCATGAAGATGACACGGCGGCTCACATCCCGCGCAAAGGCCATCTCATGCGTGACCACGAGCATGGTCAGCCCTGACGCCGCAAGCTCACGCATGACGCCGAGCACTTCGCCGACCATCTCGGGGTCAAGCGCGCTGGTAGGCTCGTCAAAAAGGAGCACTTCCGGGTCCATGGCCAGAGCGCGGGCGATGGCCACGCGCTGCTTCTGGCCGCCGGAAAGCTGGGCCGGACGCGCGTCGCGGTAGGGGGCCATGCCGACCTTTTCCAGATAAAACAGCGCCTTTTCCTCAGCCTCTCGCCGGCCCCTCCTCAGCACACGAACCTGCCCGGCGATGCAGTTTTTCAATACGCTCATGTTGCCAAAGAGGTTGAAGCTCTGAAACACCATCCCGACCTTGGCGTGGTATTGGGGCCGGTTCCATTCCGTCTCGGCGTTTTTGCCATGAAAGAGGATGGTCCCGGCGCTGGGCTGCTCCAGAAAGTTGATGCACCGCAGCAGGGTGCTTTTTCCGCTGCCGCTGGAGCCGATGATGCTGACGACATCGCCCTGGGAGACATCAAAGGAGATGTCGCGGAGCACCTCGTGATCGCCGAAGCTCTTTTTCAGATGACTCACGCTGAGAATGGGGGATGAGAGGTCAGTCATTTGGCACGCCTCCTTCCTTGGGCACGACGATGGACGCCTTGGAATCGCTCTGGGAGCCGTAGATGATGTAGTTGGTCTTGCCGTCCATCTTGCGCTCCAGCACACGAAGAAGCCGGGTCACGGTGAAGGTCAGCACCAGGTAGATGCATGCGGTGATAAAAAAGACCTCGAAATAGCGCAGATAGGTGCCCGCCGCCGATTTGCTCATGAAGAACAGTTCGTTGACGGAGATGACGTTAAGGACGCTGGAATCCTTGATGTTTACGACAAATTCGTTGCCGATGGAGGGCATGATGTTGCGCACCGCCTGCGGCAGCACCACGTGAATCATGCTTTGCCAGTGCGTCATGCCAATGGCGCAGGCGGCCTCCTTCTGGCCCTTGTCGACGCTGATGATGCCGCCGCGGACGATTTCGGCCATATAGGCGCCCGTATTGACCGAAACGATCAGCACAGCCGCCACCAGCACCGGCATCCTCAGGCCCATCTGCATGCAACCATAGTAGATGACCATGGCCTGGACGATCATGGGCGTGCCACGGAAGACCTCGATATAGACGTTGAGCAGGGCAGAGAGCATCTTGAGCGGAATCCGGCGATACCATGGGTCGCGGGGGGAGAGGGGAATGGTGCGCAGAATGGCGACCAAAAGGCCGATCACAAAGCCGATGACGGTACCGGTGATGGCCACCAGCAGCGTGACGCCCACGCCGCCCAGAAAGAGCATCCCGTACTTCTCCAAAATGAAGCCGACCCAGCCGAAAAAGGTGGTTGGTAAAGCAGACATCAGGGCAACTCCTTTATCGAAAACGCACAGTTTTGCAGCCGTCAAAGGGAGCGCGCCGCGTCAGGCGGCGCGCTCCAAAGGCTTACTGGTTGAGCGGCTGACGCTCCTTGGCGCCGGCCATCAGCTCCTCGCGGGTCTGATCGTCGATGCCGGCAAGGATCTCGTTGATGGGCGCAAGCAGCTCGCTGCCCTTCGCCAGCCCGACGGCGATGGAGGTATCGGCCTCGGAGGCTTCAAAACCAGCACCGTCGGCGAATTTGATGTAGGTCAGATCGGGGTTGGCCGTGGTATCCGCCTGCGCGCCGTCCTCCTCCGCCACGTAGCCGTCAACCGCGCCGCTCTGCACGGCCACGATCATGGCCGGGAAGGTTTCCATGGCCATCGCCTTGTTGACGCCCGGGATCTGGTCGATAACGGTGTAATGGAAGGTGTTGAGCTGGCCGGTGATAACGGCGCCGCTGAGCTCATCGAGGGTGGTGGCGGAAGCGAAGGGGCTGTCCTTTTTGACGACCACAACCAGCTTGTTGGTGCGGTAGGGATCGCTGAAATCAAGCGTGGCCTTGCGCTCCTCGGTCGGGCTCATGCCGGCGATGATGGCATCAAACGCGCCGCTCATCACGCCCATGGGCAGGCCGTCCCATTCCGTCTTGACGATGACGAGCTCCTTGCCCAGCCCCTCCGCGATGCGCTTGGCAATCTGCACGTCGTAGCCGTCCGCGTATCCGCCGCCGCCCTCAATGGGCACGGTATATTCGCTCTCCTCGGCCTGCGTCCAGTTATAGGGAGCATAGTTACATTCCATGCCCACGCGGAAGGTGCCTTCCGCAAGGGCGGCCGTGCAGGAAACCAGCATGAGAGCCGCCAGGATGACCGCCAGAACCTTTTTCATTGTGCTTGTTCCTCCTTGTTCGTAATGAAAAAAGCAACAACGGCATGCGCCATTGCTGCTTTGTTTCACATGATGATGGAAACGTGCGAATAGCGCTCCACGGCATGCGCCGTGACAGTCGGCGGGATCTTCTCCCGACGCCCAGCACCCGGCCGCTTGCCCGGCCGGCGCTTCGGCGGCTTTCCCTTTCGCGCGCGGTCACGGCCCGGCGAGGGGCTACCGCGCGGTACTGATGTCAGCCGCGCCTCTATTCCTCTGACGCGGATGTCGCGTCAAATTCTCCCTTATTGTACACCCCTTTTGGGGCATGTCAAGGGGGAGGAGGACAAAATGCAGGTGAAATACATCATTTTTCCGCCGGTGGAAGCATGCTTAGAGAAATACGCTGCTTTTTTAGGTCCACGTCCAGAACCCAGACCTTGATGACATCGCCCACCTTCACCACCTCGGACGGATGACGGATGAAGCGGTTGCTCATGCGGCTGATGTGCACAAGCCCGTCCTGGTGCACGCCGATGTCCACAAAGGCGCCGAAGTCAATCACGTTTCTCACCGTGCCCATCAATTCCATCCCGGCGGCAAGATCCTTGATGTCCAGCACGTCGGTGCGCAAAATGGGCCTGGGGAGGTCGTCGCGCGGGTCCCGTCCGGGCTTTTGCAGCTCGCGGATGATGTCCTGGAGGGTGGGTTCGCCCACGCCCAGCGCCGCGGCAAGCGTTCCCAGCCCCTGCGCCTCGACCCGGGCCGATAGATCGCCCAGCCCTCCCGTGCGGATGTCTTCCAGCCGGTAACCCAGCTTTTCCAGCAGCGCCCTGGCCGCGTCGTAGCTCTCGGGATGGACGGCGGTGGCGTCCAGCGCGTTCCTGCTGTCACGCACGCGCAGGAAGCCCGCGCATTGCTCAAAGGCCTTCGGGCCCAGCTTGGGGACTTTTTTGAGCTGCGCGCGGCTGGCAATGCCGTTTTCCTCACGGTAGGCCACGATGCTCTTGGCCAGCGCCGGACCGATGCCCGCCACATGGGAAAGCAGGGGAGCCGAGGCCGTGCTCACCTCCACGCCCACGCTGTTGACGCAGGCCTCCACCACGCCGTCCAGCGCCTCCTCAAGCTGGCTTTCCTTGAGATCGTGCTGGTACTGTCCCACTCCGATGGCCTTGGGGTCGATCTTCACCAGCTCCGCAAGCGGGTCCTGCATGCGCCGGGCGATGCTGACTGCGCTGCGCAGGGACACGTCAAACTGGGGAAACTCCTCTGCCGCCAGCTTGCTGGCGGAATAGACCGAAGCCCCGGCCTCGCTGACGATCATGTATGCGGCGCCCTGCGGCAACTGCGGCAGCAGGGACGCAATGAATTGCTCGGCTTCGCGCGAGGCAGTCCCGTTGCCAATGGCAATGGCCGTCACGCCGAAGCGGCGGCACATCTCAACGATGTCCCTGCGTGCGCGTGCCTTGGCGGCCTCTTGCCCCGGAAGCGTAAAATGCCCCACGCCGGTCGCCAGGACCTTGCCGTTTTCGTCCACGACCGCCAGCTTGCAGCCCGTGCGAAAGCCCGGGTCCACGCCGAGCGTTACGCGCCCTTTGACGGGCGGAGCCATGAGAAGCTGATGCAGGTTCTTTCCAAACACGCGCACGGCGCTCGTGCCGGCCCGCTCGGTCAGCTCGGAGCGGATCTCGCGTTCGATGCTGGGCTTGAGCAGGCGCTCCCACGCGTCCCTCGCCGCTTCGCGCACCTGCTGGCTGGTCACGCTGCCTTCCCGGACAAACGCCTTGTCCAGGATTCCTTCGCATGCGGCGTCGTCCATGCGCAAAGAGACCTTGAGAAACCCCTCGCGCTCCCCGCGGTTGACCGCCAGCACGCGATGCGGCGCGATGGCGCGCACCTCCTGGGAGAAATGGTAGTACATGCTGTAGACGCTGTCCTCATCTCCGGCGTTTTTGCTCTCCAGCACGCCCGTGCGAAACACCAGCGCACGAAGCTCCTTGCGCGCGGCGGCATCGTCGCTGATCTGTTCGGCCAGGATGTCGCGGGCCCCCTGAAGTGCGTCGGCGGCCGTCTCCACTCCCTTTTCGGGACAGACAAAGGGCCCGGCCATCGACTCGGCGCTGCCCTTGGTCTGATCTTGCATGAGCAGCGCCAGCGCCAGGGGCTCCAGCCCCTTTTCCCGGGCGATGGTCGCGCGCGTGCGGCGCTTGGGGCGGAAGGGCCGGTAGAGATCCTCCAGCTCGGTCAGCGTGAGCGCAGAGGCCAGCCGGGCCGAGAGCTCCTCCGTCAAATTGCCCTGCTCCTCAAGCGTGGAGGCGATTTCCCCGCGCCTTTTGTCCAGTCCCCTGAGATATTGCAGGCGCTCGTGGATCTCGCGCAGGACCTGATCGTCCAGCGAACCCGTCTGCTCCTTGCGGTAGCGGGCGATAAAGGGGATGGTGTTGCCTTCGTCGATCAGACGCAGCACGTTTTCGCACTGTTGGGCCCTGAGATGAAACTCCTGACACAGCGTTTGAGTGATATCCATGAAACGCATCCTTTCGATTTGATACAGGCTTCATTATATCATGCGAGAAGAGGTTGCGCTATACAAACGGGCGGATTTGCGCTATCATAGCCATGAGGTGATTTTTGATGACGGAACCGCTTTCCATTCGGCGTGAAATACTCTCCCTTCTGGACCGCGAGGGCATCCCCTACGAGCTATACGAGCATGACCGCGCCTACACCATTGACGATTGCCTGCGCATGCCCTTCATCGGCCCCGATGTGACCATGTGCAAAAACATCCTGCTGTGCAACCGCCAGCAGACCCTTTTCTACCTGATGCTTCTAAAGCCGCACACGCCCTTTCGCACCGCCGTGGTGAGCAAGGCGCTGGGCGTTTCGCGTCTGAGCTTTGCCCCCGAGGAGGACCTGGAGGGGCGTCTGCGCCTTACCAGCGGAAGCGTAAGCCCGCTGGGCCTCTGGTTTGACAAGGCGCATGAGATCACCCTCTGCTATGAGCCCGGGATCCGGGATACGCCCCGCATCGCCTTTCACCCCTGCGACAACGCGGCGACGCTCATTTTCTCCCAGCAGGTTTTCTGGGACCGCGTGCTTGCGCTTTTGCAGGTTTCGCCCGTGCCGGTCCGGCTCGATTCCGTTCCCTGAGCCCGCTTCCAATTCCGGCTTGACTTCCGCATCTTTTTGCGGGATAATACGAACGGAATCGCTGAAATGGCGGAATGGCAGACGCCGGAGACTTAAAATCTCCTGTCCTCTGGGCGTGCGGGTTCGAGTCCCGCTTTCAGCACCACCTTAAGAACGCACTTGATTATGGGTTAAGTGCGTTCTTTCTTTCGGATGCCTTTTCGCGTCGGGTTTGCTTTTGAGACGCGTTTGGCAAACCGGCAAAGAGATTCGGCGAGCGGCCCTTTCAACTTCGTGAATCGTGTTTTTCCATAAAAAACGGGATCAATCATGTCGCGCGGTCCAAATAATATGGAAATATTGACTTTCGCATCGGCTTTTTTTATAGTAAGGCTATAATAAAGCGGTTCAAATTGTTCAAGCGCGGAATGGCATGAAAAAACACCATGTCGGAAGGAGAAGGTTTAGATGGAAAAATGGTTTCCCTGATTCTCTCACGGGGACTTGCATTGCCTGTGGGTGGAAGTGCTGTGCGCAGCGTATGGCATGGGCGGGAATATGGGCAATGTTCATCCATACTGCCTGACCAGCTGTATGGAAACGCGATTCCCGCGGATGATGTGAAGCGGTTCTCCACCGCCTGCCGGCAGATTGCCACGCCGTGTAAAGAAGCGGCCGTGCCTCTGATGCACTGAGGCGCCTGAGGGGTAAACGCCCGCCGGGCGAATCAGCCACTGGCGGCTTCTGGAAACCGGCCCACCGCCGGTTCCCTGCGTTATTCTTCACAGCCGATGCGGAACGGAAAGTCTACTTGCGAAAGGGCCAGTCTTTATGCAGAAACTGATTTTTGTCCTGGTGGATGCCCTGGGCCTGGATACAGCCACCAAGCATTTTGGATTTCTGGAGCACATGACGGAGGCGGGGCAGGCAGCCAAATACCGCCTGATCGGTCAGCTTCCAGCCATCTCCAGGCCGATGTACGAAACGCTTTTGACCGGCGTTGCGGTTTTTCGCCATGGCGTCACCTCAAACAACACCTGCCGCCGAAGCCGCTTTCCCAATCTGTTTTCCATCACCAAGCAAGCCGGCCTGGTAAATGCCTGCGCAGGATATGACTGGCTGCTGGAACTTTATGGCGACCGGCCGCTTCCCTTTGACCTTTTCAGGGATCGCTATTGTCTGGAGGGTTCCGGTGATATCATGCATGGCATCTTCTACAGCGAGGATGAGTACCCGGATTCTCATCTGTTTGCAGATGGCGAGTTTCTCCGGCAAGCCTATCGGCCGGATTTTTTGATGATCCATCCCATGGGCGTGGACGATATGGGGCATAAACACGGGGCTGGTTCCCGTGAATACGCCAGGGAGGCGGCCCGCTGCTGCGACCTGATGGCGATGAAATACGAGCAATGGCGCGAGGATGGTTATCAGCTGGTGGTCGTCGGAGATCACGGCATGGATCTCTTGGGATTGCATGAGGGCAACGAACCCATTCAGCGGGAAACGGCACTGTACATCCTTTCCCCGCAGGTGACGTGCGGAGATTTTTCTCGGGAGGAACCGCTCACCACACTGGATGTGGCCCCGCTGCTGTGCTCTCTGCTGGGCCTACCCCTGAGTGAGCACATGCGCGCAGGAACTCGTATAACTTGAATTTCAACCTTTATCGGCCTGGCCGTTTGCTTCGTGCCTCACCATTTGGCAGAGCGAGTGCGCCGTTTTGACGGGACAAGGCGCAGGCTGGAGGCAGCCTGAGAGGCGGCTCCGTGACGATGGGCTCCAACGAGCCGGTTAACGCATGCCGCTATTTCTGATAAAAGGTGTTCAGCTGTCGCCCAGATGCGCGATAGCCTCATACAGACCGGCACAGCATGCGGCCGGCGCGTGAAAAAGCAATACCTGGCGGGTACCCAGCCGCCGGCAAACCGACAAGACATCTTCGTCATCGGCATGGACTTTGATGGTGATTTTTTCCGTCTGCATGGCGATGCTGTTTTCGACGCACCACCCGGGGGTCAGCAGATTGGCAGCAGGCGTGCCCTGTGCGGCGTGCCCCGTGATGACGGCGCAACTGGCCGGATCGCTGCCAAAGGCCTCCAGGTAAAACCGGCTTTCCGCAGTGGTGAGCATCCCGTCGGTGGTAAAGCAAAGACACGGCGCGCAGGCGCAGGCCTGGGCACGGTCCGCCGGCGTGCATACTCGTTTCACCTGAGCAAGCGCAGAGCGCCCCTCCAAATCTCCCCTGATCCATGTGGACTGGCGCAACAGTGCCTCGCAGCTGCGCACGAGGGCGTCCTCGGCCCAAACCGGCAGGTGAGGGAAACGCTTGGCAAGGTACAGCAGCATATCGCATCCGCGCCCTTGCGAGGGGACAGGCAACAGCACGCGGCCACCCCGCGCGGCGGCCCGGGCAACAAACGCCTCCAGCGCAGCATACTGACCCGCCTGGTCAAGGGCCTGCCCGGCGTAGGCGGCGTCCAGCACGGCGGCGCCGCACCGGGGGGGCTGATCTGTCGCCAGCGTATGCGAGCACAGACACAGATCCCCGGAATAGAACAGCGGATCGCCCTCCGCACGCCATTTCAGCGCCGCCCACAGGCTGCCGACGGTATGTCCGCTGCGGCCCGTCAACACCGAAAATGGCCCCATCTTCCCCTCGCCCGTTTGCAGCGGGCAAAAATGCAGGCCAGCCACGTCTGCCTCGCCGTAGGGCAAAGAACACCCATGGGACTGCGCATACGCCATCCACTTGTGGATCATGCGGGGCGTGGCCTCAATGGTCTCGGGCGAGGCATAAATCGCTCCCCGGTAACCAAGCGCATGCAGGTAAGGCAGCGCGGCGCAATGATCCTCGTGACTGTGCGAAAGGAAAACCGCGCTGAGGCTTTTGGCGATGTCCGCGGTCAAAGCCGGATAGGCATCCCGCCAGTCCTCCGTGATTTCCCGCTTTACGCCGCAATCCATGAGCAGGTTGCCAGCCGGTGTTTCGAGCAAAAAACAGTTCCTTCCGTTTTCGCCGCTGCCGCCCAGGGCACGAACCTTTCCGCCGTTCGGCTGCAAAGAGGATACCGCGCCTTCCATACGTGCCGCACACCCCTTGTCCAATCTTGTATTAAAGTACAAAATATAATAGAATAAAAGGAACAGAAATAATTATAGCATATTATTCTGTTTATCATTATTCCAATATGTCATGATTCGAAGGAAAAGCGGAATGGTCGAAAGAGAGGGGAAGAGAGCATGAATATCGAAAGGATAACCAGCTTTTGTACCGTGGTGGAAACGGGCAGCATGTCCGTGGCGGCGCAAAAGCTGTACTGCTCGCAATCAGCGGTATCCAAGCATGTGATGGCGTTGGAGGACGAGCTTGGCTGCAAGCTGTTTTTCCGGCAGGGAAAGAAGCTGGTGTTGAGCGAAAGCGGCAAAGCCGTATACGCCTTTGGTGAAAGGTATCTGGAGGACTGCCGCCAGCTTCGCGCAACGCTTTACCGCCTGCGCCTTGCGGAAAACCAAAGCCTGGCCTTTGGCGCGACCAATTTTATCGGCACCTACTGGGTGCCGGCGGCCCTGGCGCGCTACAAGGAAGGCGCGCCGGACCGGCAAATCATGTTTACCATTGATTTCTGGCCCGCCCTGTCGCAGCTTCTGTCGCAGGGGCAGATTTCCCTGGCCCTTGCGCCGGAAACCGACGAGCTGCTCGCCAGCCAGACGATAGACCGCTATCCCGTAGCGGAGGATGAAATGCGGCTGGCGCTTCCGGCACGTCACCCGCTGCTGGATGTGGACGCCGTAACGGCGGACATGCTGCTTCGCTATCCGCTGTTGCTGCCGCAGGAGCAGTCTGCCACCAGGCGCTTTGTGACGGAGAAGCTGGCGCAGTCGGGGCTTAAGCTCCAACATGTGATGGACCTGGGCACAGCGCAGGCGGTGAAGCAGGGAATCATCAGCGGCATGGGGATCGGCATCCTTTCGGTGCGGTCCGTAGCGGCGGAGGAAAGAGCGGGGCTGCTTCGTTCCCGGCCCATTGAGGGGCTAAGCCTGCGGCGCTGGGTCTACGCCGTCAAGGTGCGAAAGCGCGTGCTCAACCGGGAGGAGAAAGCGCTCATTCATATCATGCAGGAGCTGTATGCTCCAAAGCCCTAGCGATTGAAAGGAGGAACCCGTCCTTGAACACCATCTCACACGGCGGGGCTGAACTGGCTCGCGCGGTTGAAAAAGCCTATCAGCAGGGACAAACCGACTATTATCTGGAGCCGATGGTCCGGGTGGACGGATCGGGGCGGCCGGTTGGCACCATTGGAGATGGAGATGCGGTTATATTCTGCTGCAGGCGGGGAGAGCGGGAAATCGAACTGACGGACATGTTTGTTGATCCCGATTTTTCCGCGGTAGAACGCAGATTCCTGCCACATCTGGACTTTTGTATTCTTACCCTGTACCACGACAAATTCAAGCATCTGCCGGTGGCCTTTGCGCCCGCCCGGGTGGAAAAGCCGCTGGCGCAGGTGCTCAGTGAGCATGGGAAGACCCAGCTGCATTGTGCCGAATCCGAAAAATACGCCCATGTCACGTTCTTCTTCAACGGCGGGCGAAACGAGCCCTTTGACGGAGAAACGGATGTTTGCGTCCCGTCGCCAAGGGGCGTGCCCTTCGACACGGTTCCGGCCCTCAGCCTGCCCCAAGTGGTTGAACGGGCCCGAAAGGGATTGGGGGAGGCGGATTTTATCGTCGTCAACTTTGCCAACGGCGACGTGATTGGCCATACCTCCAGCACGGAAGCCAAGCTCAGGGCGGCGGAGGCGGTCAGCAGCCACCTCAAGACGCTGGTGCACGACGCCCTCGCAAAAGACTATGTGGTGCTGATTACCGCCGATCACGGCAATATCGAAACGCTTTGTCGCCCAAACGGTCAGCCGCATGTGGCGCATACCCGCAATCAGGTTCCCTTTCTGGCGTTGGACCCTCGAACGCGGCAGGGCGTAGCCGCCCGCGACGGCATCCTGGCGGATGTGGCGCCAACGGTGCTGCATGCGATGGGAATTCCCAAACCCGGCGTGATGACGGGGCAAACCCTCACCCCCGATCACGACTATGGCGGAGAACGCCGGGTATTGCTGATGATTCTGGACGGGTGGGGCCTTGGGACAAAGGACGATAACGACGCCATCCATTTGGCCAAAACGCCCTACTGGGATGAACTGCTCGGTCGCTATCCCTCTTCCAGGCTGGACGCCTCGGGCGAGGCGGTGGGCCTTTGCGCAGGCAAGGCGGGCAACTCCGAGGCGGGACATATGAACCTTGGGGCAGGGCGTACGGTGCCGCAGGATGATATGCGCCTGGAAAGCGCGATGGCGGACGGAACCTTCGCCGCAAACCCCGTTTTCGTTGAGATGGCCGAGCGTGCCCGGGACAGGCATGCAGCCCTGCATCTGCTGTCCTATCTGACGCGCGCCTCCTCCCACGGATCCATCGACTATCCGCTGGCGCTGGTGCGCATGGCAAAGGAAGCCGGCCTGGAAAAGGTGTTTTTGCACATCATTTTTGACGGCCGAAGCACTGAACCCGGAAGCGCCCCGCAGCTTCTGCGGGAATTGGAGGGGGAGCTGAACCGCATCGGAGCGGGGCAGATCGCAGACGGCGTGGGACGTGGCCTGGCGTTGGACCGTGATGGAAACTATGACAAGGTCAAAAAGGCGTACGACGCCATGGTGCTGGGCACAGGTACGCCCTGCGGTCAGGGGGACTGATTCTCCCGGCCGTCCGTTCTCCGGCTGCGTACGCGGTACTGCTTTGGGGTCATACCGGTGGCCTGCTTGAACTGCACAAAGAAGTACTGCACGTTTTCCACGCCGATCATGGGGCCGAAGTCCTTGATTTTGATATCCGTTTCTCTCAGCAGCCTTTTGGCTTCCTCGACCCGCAGGCCGGTGATGCAGTCCGCCACGGACTGCCCCTGCGCCTGCCGGAAAAGCCTGCCCAGATAGGCCGGCGACATATGAAAGGCATCCGCCAGGGTTTGCAGGCTCAGGTCCGAATCGGTGTAGCGGCTTTGAATCACGCGCAGCACCTCGTCCAGCAGCTGGCCCTGGCGGTTTTTACGGTCCTGGCGCACCTTTTCGGTCATCTGAGCAAAGCGGCTGAGGAAATAGCCGTTGATCTCCTCAAGCGAATTCA